>CAZHOC010000642.1:0-4234 GCA_964534295.1 uncultured Bacteroidia bacterium
TAATGCCTCGCCAATATCGGTCCCCTTGCCTTCGGTTTCTGGCTCTACCAATTCGCGGATGATGCGCAGGATATGGTTCTTTCCCTTTTTGGGGACAAGGAATTTTTCGGTTTGCTCGGTAAACATCATCAAACCGACCTTGTCATTATTGTTGATAGCTGAGAAAGACAAGACCGCACAAATTTCAGCGATCAGATCTTGCTTGCGTTGTGGCTGATTTTCGGCATTGATGTAGGTACCAAAGTGGGTCGAAGCACTTACATCAACCAATAGCATCACCGTTAACTCACGCTCCTCCTCAAAGACCTTGATAAAGGGCTCATCTAGACGGGCCGTAACGTTCCAATCGATGTTCCGCACATCATCTCCGTACTGGTAAGCCCGCACCTCACTAAAGGACATACCACGTCCTTTGAAAGCTGATTGATAGCCACCAGAAAAAAGCTGATTAGAAAGCCCACGGGTTTTGATTTCGATCTTGCGGACTTTTTTGAGAAGTTCGGTTGTACGGTCCGTTGAATTTTGCGCCATTAACAACAATTTGAGCTGCTAATTTACAGATTGAGGTGCTAGTTTTGTACTAACGAAATGTTAAAAATCTTATGAATCGTCCCAAGCGCAAGTTAGAGGAGCTAAATAGATTGAGTGTAGAAGCGTTCCGCGAAGCGGAAAAACGCCCCTTAGTGGTGATCCTAGACCAAGTGAGAAGTATGCATAATGTAGGCTCGGTTTTTCGCTCTGCTGATGCTTTTTGCATCGAAAAACTTTACCTCTGTGGTATTACGCCCAAGCCTCCTCATCGCGAAATCCGCAAAACCGCCATTGGTGCCACCGAAAGTGTTGCTTGGGAAGCAGCTGAAGATGCGCTTGAAGTTTGTCAACAACTACAAGCAGAAGGTTACCAAATTCTCGCCTTAGAACAAGCCCACAATAGCGTTATGCTACCCGATTTCGAAACCCAGGCCGATCAAAAATATGCCGTAGTAGTTGGGCACGAAGTAGATGGAGTCCAGCAGGCCATTGTAGATATGGCAGATACAGTGCTGGAAATCCCGCAATTTGGCACCAAGCACAGCCTCAATGTTTCCGTCGCATCTGGAGTGATCCTTTATGCGCTGACGAAGTTTTGAATTGTTGAAGGGTTGAAGGGTTGAAGGGTTGAAGGGTTGAAGGGTTGAAGGAGAGATTCATAAATTCAACAACTCAAACATTCAACCTTAAAAAAAAAACGCTCTGTCTGTCCCCTTTTGTCTAAGCAGCTTCGTGATAGGGGAAATAATGCTTAGCAAGGGTGCTAGGCACACATAAAAACCATAAAAAGGAATCAACAATGAAAGAATTTATGATGCTCTTCATCGGCGCTGATTACGAAGAATTAGGCCTCTCTCCCGAACAACTACAAGATCGTATGAGCAAGTGGTTTGCTTGGGGCGACAAAATGAAAAACCAAGGCATCCTTCGCGGTGGGGAGGCTCTGTTATCCAAAGGCAAAAGAGTGACCGGTCCCGAGCGTGTGGTATCAGATGGCCCTTTTGTCGAGAGCAAAGAACTCATCGGGGGTATTTATACTGTGGCCGCCAACAGCTATGCGGATGTAGTGGAAATTGCCCAGGACTTTCCAGATTATGACCTCGGGGGTGCCGTTGAAATCAGAGAAGTGATGAAATTTGAGTAATCCAGCAGAACATAAGTTAGTCGACCATCTTTTCAGACATCAGTATGGAAAGATGGTCGCTATTTTGACGCGCCTCTTTGGGCCAGCCCATTTGGAGCTGATTGAGGATGCGGTGCAGGATACTTTTCTCAAAGCCTCGCTCAAGTGGCGCAACGAGCTCCCCCAAAATCCAGAGGCTTGGTTAACGCTCGCGGCCAAAAATCGCGTAATCGATCTTTTGCGCCAAGTTAACGCTAGCAAGGCACGACATGAGCAAATCCCGCATGGCTCTGTAGCCTTGGAGATCAACGAGTATTTTCTCGATCATGAAGTAGCCGATAGCCAGCTACGGATGATTTTTCTGGCTTGCAATCCCGCTTTTTCGCAGGCCGAACAGATTGCCTTTGCCTTGCGCTCTATTGCTGGCTTTTCTCGTAAAGAGATTGCTGCAGCCTTGCTGCAAAAGGAAGAAACCATCAAAAAACGTCTCGCTAGAGCACGACATAAGATCAAAGAGCAAGGCCTAGAATTAACTTACCCAGCTCCGCATGAAATATCGAAACGCCTAGCCGGAGTGCTGCAAATCATCTATTTGATTTTTAATGAAGGTTTTCATTCGACCAAGCCTGATATCCTGATCAGTAAGGATCTTTGCGGGGAGGCGCTGAGGCTTTGCAAACTTTTACTGCAAAAAGAGCACTTTAGAAACGGCAGTCTTTACACACTTTTTGCTTTGTTGTGTTTTCATTCGGCTCGGCTGGAATCCAAAATCGTAGAGGGTGCTATCGTCGATCTTAAGCAACAAGACCGCAGCCAGTGGTATCAGCCCCTCATCCAATTGGCCTACGACGCCTTGGCCAAGTCTACCATATACGAAGACCATTCAATTTATCACCTTGAGGCTGCCATCGCTATGGAGCATATCAAGGCGGCGAGTTTCGAACAGACAGATTGGACCGAGATTTTGACTCACTACGAGGCCATGTATCAAATGATGCCTTCAGACAATGTACTGCTCTCTAAGGCCTCGGTTTTACTCTACAAAGGAGATTTAGCCGCCAGTAAGGCTTGCTTAGGAGAAATAGCCTATGATAAGTTGCAGCAAAGACAGTACCTCTATCACGGTCTTTGGGCGGAGTATTACCATCAAAGCCAGCAGCCCCAAAAAGCGCTAGCGTCTCTGGCACAAGCAATCAGTAATTGTAGTAATCAATTGGAGATTGACTATTTACAGTCCAAGCAGGCCCTTTGGCAGCAGGCAGATTAGTGTTTTTTTCACGGCTCTTCGCCGAACGCTCATCCCTTTATTTCCATTCGTTTTCGAGCACGACAAAAGCAATGCCCTGGCGTTGCCAGAGGTCGGTCCAAGAACTTTGGCCTGGCACTTCGAAAGCGAGGGAGCCCAAGGCAAGATCAATATCCCCGTCTTGGTCAATGTCTCCAGCATCCATCACCAACCAGCGACCCAGTTGGCTGAGTCCAGCGAAGCTTTGGGCCTTGAATTGATCCCCACCTTGATTTTCATAATAGACAAAGGAGCGAGTATCTTCGCTATTGTAATCAGGGAAAAAGGCAATTGCGGCGATATCTTTGTCGCCATCTCCATCGAAGTCATGCACCTCTGTTTCATAAGCCCCTGGCAAAGGCAAGAAGAAGCGTTCCGCGAAGCGGCCCTCACCCTCATTGTGCCAAAGCCTCAGGCCATGGTAAGCTTTGACAATGGGAGGATAATCGGCATTATCGCCTTGGGAAAGCAAAATATCTAGCTGCCCGTCCTCATCCCAATCCAGCAATTGCATACTAGCTGAACCACTAGAGGGCGGAAAACGCAGCACTTGTTCAGAGCGAAATTTCCCTTCGCCTTCATTCCAAAAGACAAAAACGCCTTCTTCCCCCTGCGCAAACAAAGCAACCACATCCAAGCGCCCATCTGCATTAAGATCGCGGGCAAAAGCTTGAGTTGCTCCCGATGCGGGCCTCAAAACATGCTTATTGAAGCTGCCATCTGCCTTGCCTTGCCACCAAGCCAAGCCCCCTGACCATTTACCAAATTCACTTAGCAAGATATCGAGCAAATCATCCCCATCTAGATCCGCATATTCTGCATGCACTGGCCGCTGTAATTCTGGTAGCAGTACTTTGGCTTGACCCGCCTGTTTGCTTAAGGCCATCAAAAAACCCATAGGAGCATCTGTAGGGGAAAAGCTTCCCATTACCGTGAGATAGTAAGCGGCGGGAGTCTCATGCACGTGAACCGCGGCTTCGCGCGTAGCCGCCGCTTGTTGGAGAACCAGCTGTTGGTCAAAGAAATAAGCCTTTTGTGTCTTGGCATCTCCTAAGATGAGGCCTCCTTGTTTTGGAATTTGCAGCAAAGTCGTACTGGGGCTTCCCAATCTAAATGCAGGCAAAGAAAGGCTAAACTGACTCAGGCTGTCTATGGGCCCTAAATCGGGAACGCTTAATTGGGCTGGGGCTGCCTCCACAAAATAATCCTGTAAGACTTGCCATTCAGATTCCGTCATCATGGCCTGTTTAGGAAAAGCGCCTGCTTGTAGGACTTTTTGCCCAGCCTCTCCTCCC
>CAZHOC010000643.1:0-4231 GCA_964534295.1 uncultured Bacteroidia bacterium
CAAATAACAACGCTAGTCGTTGAACTTGTAATCTAGATAATAGAAGGTTTTTAAGATATTTCGTTTGTGTGTTTGCATCAGTGAGCTCGTTCTTCCCAAAGAACGAGCTCTTTTTTGGTAGGAAAGCCGTAACTTGCGCTCCTTCAAATACAAGCAAGAAAATGAACCAATTGCAAGCGATTATTGAGCAAGCATGGGAAGACCGTTCCCTGCTGCAGGATACCCCCACCCGAGAAGCAATTTTAGAAGTAATCCGTCTATGTGATCGTGGCGAGTTGCGTTGTGCAGAGCCCACGGCTGATGGCTGGCAAGTCAATGACTGGGTCAAAAAGGCAGTGATCCTCAACTTCCCATTGCAGAGCATGGAAGTGATAGAAGTGCCTCCTTTTGAGTACCACGATAAGATGGCGCTCAAGACTGATTACAAAGCACAAGGTGTGAGGGTTGTACCTCCGGCAACGGCACGTTATGGGGCACATATTGCGGCTGGAGTCGTGATGATGCCATCCTACGTCAATATCGGTGCTTATGTAGACAGTGGTACCATGGTGGATACTTGGGCTACGGTTGGTTCTTGCGCCCAAATCGGCAAGAATGTACACCTTAGTGGTGGTGTCGGCATTGGCGGGGTTTTAGAGCCAGTCCAAGCTGCTCCTGTGATCATCGAAGATGACGCCTTTATCGGTTCTCGTTGTATCGTAGTAGAAGGGGTAAGAGTCGGTAAGGAAGCCGTGCTTGGTGCCAATGTAGTTTTGACGGCTTCTTCTAAGATTATCGATGTTTCTGGACCAGAACCAAAGGAATATCGCGGCTATGTGCCTGAGCGTTCGGTAGTGATTCCGGGTACCATTCCAAAGGAGTTCCCAGCCGGTACTTATCATGTTGGTTGTGCCTTGATTATTGGTCAGCGTAAACCTTCTACCGATAAAAAAGTTTCTCTCAACGATGCCTTGCGTACGCATAACGTAAGCGTCTAATTTTTCTAAAAAGCATTTCGATGGATAGGGACAAACTAAGTCATTGTCCATCGAAATTTTGCATGCTATAATCTCCATCCCTCATGTCCAATCGCCTCATAAACGAAAGCAGCCCTTATCTCCTTCAACACGCTAACAACCCAGTAGACTGGTATGCTTGGGGGGATGAAGCCCTGCAAAAAGCAAAAGACGAAAACAAATTGATCCTGGTGAGTATTGGCTATGCCGCTTGCCATTGGTGTCATGTGATGGAGCATGAGTCTTTTGAAGATGCGGAAGTGGCTGAGCTGATGAACAAGCACTTTGTCTGTATCAAAGTCGATCGGGAAGAACGTCCTGATATTGACAAAATCTATATGGACGCGGTGATGTTGATGACTAAGCGTGGAGGCTGGCCCTTGAATGCATTTGCATTGCCTGATGGTCGTCCGGTTTATGGAGGCACTTATTTTCCCAAGGATCACTGGATGGGAGTGCTCAACCAGCTTTCTGAGCTATACGCCAAGACTCCCGAAAAGGCGATTGACTATGCGCATCACTTAAAGGAAGCTATGATCAACTTTGATCAAGTGGTCAAGGACGCCAATGCTCCTGACGTTTCTAAGCTAGATGTACGCCAAATGAAGATTGTCTTGCTCGACAATCAAGACTTAGAATGGGGCGGTCGCAATGTGCAAGCCAATAAATTCCCATTGCCAGTCAACAATCTTTGGATGCTCCGCAGCAGTCAATTGCTGGGGGATGAGAAGCTTGAAGAAGCTTTAGATGTCTCTCTAGAGAAGATGGCTTTAGGAGGCATTTACGACCAATTAGGAGGTGGGTTTGCGCGCTACTCGGTGGATGCGTATTGGAAGGTCCCTCACTTTGAGAAAATGCTCTATGACAACGGCCAATTGGTCAGTGCGTATGCAGAGGCCCATTTGCAAAAGCCCAATCCTTTGTATGAGCGAGTGGTACGTCAGACTATCGACTTCGTCGAACGAGAACTCATGTCAGACGAAGGGGGCTTTTACTCTTCACTTGATGCAGATAGCGAGGGCGTAGAGGGTAAGTTTTATGTCTGGGACTACAACGAATTGGGCATGATCTTAGGCGACGGCCTTAAGGACTTTGCCAATTATTATAACATATCCCCTAAAGGAAATTGGGAGGGTAACAACATATTATTTGCCCTAGAAGACGAAGGTGAATTTGCGATGCGTTGGCATTTAGACCCTATTGCCTTTGCTGAGCAGATGGAGAGGTGTAGGGCACTGCTATTCGCAGAACGAGAGAAACGCGTTAGGCCCGGCCTAGACGATAAAATTCTCACCTCTTGGAATGGCTTGATGCTCAAAGGTTTAGTAGATGCTTATCGTGTGTTTGGAGATGAGAAGTTCTTGGCCTTGGCGGAGAGAAATGCGAATTTCCTTGTCGACAAGCTCGCTACCAAAGAAGGACAGCTGTATCGTTCTTATAAAGAAGGCAAGCGCACGATCAATGCATTTTTGGATGATTATGCCAATTTGATCGAAGCCCTGATCGCATTGTATGAAGTTAGCTTTGAAGAAAAGTGGCTCGACCAGGTTATATTACATTTGGAATATGTAAGAAAATACTTCTTTGATGACGAATCGGGCATGTTCTTTTATAGCTCTTCTGAGGATCCAATTTTGGTGCGACGCAAGATAGAGACACAGGATGATGTGATCCCTTCTTCCAATGCTACCCTGGCGATGAGCTTATATCAACTCAGTCTTTTGTTGCACCGTTCAGAATATCGCGAGCTTAGCGAGCAGATGATGCGTAACATGAAGGCATCAATGTTAGAAAATCCTTCATGGCATGCGAAATGGGGGCAGTTGGCTCTGATGCAGGTTTTTCCTCATTATGAAGTGGCTATTACTGGCCCCGAGGCTAAGGAGTTTAGGCTCGGATTGGAACTTCCGTATTTCCCGAATAAACTATTTGCCGGAGCAGAATCTAGCAGTAAGGTGCCCTTGCTGCAGGACCGGTTTATGGATGAAACTACTATTTTTGTTTGTCAGGATAACACTTGCCAGCTGCCGGTAAAAAGTGTTAATGAGGCTAGGAAATTATTACAAAGCTAAGCATTCGAATAGCGTAATATTTTGCATCTAATGTATTTCCGCCTGTGGAGAAAGCTTGCTATCTAGAAGTAAGAATTTCAGAGAGGAGATGCCTAGTAAAAGAATTATTGCAAGCTCCTTGCTCCTGGGGATTTTATTTTTGCCTGTATCACTTTTCGCCTCTGACGTAGATAACTGGAAGGACAGCCTAGCGCTCGAACTTCCCAGTTCTCTTAAAGCTCAATTATGTTACAAGATCGGTCGTTCGCTTAGGCGAAAGGCCCCTAGTACAGCCCAACAGTATATCAATGAGGGTATAAAATATCTTGGCTCTAATCAGCTAGATACTTTGATGCCTCATCTGATAAATACGCTTGGCCAGACTTATCGTTATCAAGGATATTTTCAAAAAGCCCTAGAGCACCACCTTTGGGCTATGCGGTATGAGGAGGATAGCCTGCACAAGGAAGTTGCTCCATATACCTTTCTCAACCTTTCTCTTGCTTATAAGGCAAAGGGAGAATCTGCTATCGCCATTCCTTATCAAAAATCTGCTCTGGCTGGATTTGAGCGTCGAGGAGATTTAAGAATGGCTGCTAAATGTTATAACAATCTTGGCAATATATATCGCCAAATGGGTGATTTGAGCCGTGCTATTGAAGCACATGAAAAAGCTATGCTCATCCGAAGTCATATCCAAGATTTTAAAGGCCTAGGTAACACTTATCATAACTTAGGGCTGATTTACCAAACGATGAAAATGCCTGATGAATCAGAGCGTTTTTACAATGAAGCCATTTGTATCAAGGACTCTCTTGGTCCAGGGAATCAGGTCGGTAATTCTTATCTCAACCTTGGCCAACTCTTCTATTTTAGGGGAGATTATGATGGCGCACGTAAATTTGCAGAGAAATCCTTGAGAAGATCATTGTTAGAAGAAAACAATGAGGCTGTCGCGATTGCATATTCAGATATCAGTAAGACCTACATAGCAGAGGGATATCTTTCACTTGCGGAGACTCCTATTAGAAAGGCAATAAGATTGACAAGGCGTTCCAAAGGAATTCGATACGCCAATGCAATTGGATACTATGGGCGTTGGTTGGTGCAAACCGGACAAGTGGATAGAGGCATTGATTCCTTAATGCGCTCTCTGACGATCTTTCAGGCTAAGAATTCCCCTCT
>CAZHOC010000644.1:0-4223 GCA_964534295.1 uncultured Bacteroidia bacterium
ACACTTCTATGTGTGTTTGTCCTAGGACTACTTACAGTCTTAAATGCACAAACAGCACTGGATCCCAACCAGTTCGTGAATACCCAGATTACTGCTCCAGGCGTTTATACAGTGGCGGCTGGTCAATCTTATGCCTTTGATGGTCGGATAGATTTAACCTTTGATATTACCATCGAAGGTCCTGATAATGGCTGGATTATGAATGCTACCAATCCACCTCTTCTTGTCAATACCCCAGCCTCTGATGGTTCGCCGAGAGATTTCTTTGAACTAAAGGCCGGAGGTTCAATAACACTCAAGAATGTCATTTTGAGTGGCACCAATAGCAATGACGAAATCGGTAAAGTATTTGTCAATAATACAGCCGGTAGTAAAATCATCGTCGATAATTGTGTGATTACCGATTGGCAAGATTTTGCGTTGAGAAACCAGAACAAAGGAGATAGTCTCAGTGTAACTAACTGTGTTTTTATTAATGGTATGCGACCACGTTATTCTCAGTGGGGAGGTTTTCCCGTCCGTTTAGATGTTGCTTGTGATAATGTAGTTTTTGAAAATAATACTGTTGTCAATTCGGGGCGTTTACTCGCAAATAGCGGCCCTTTTCATAATGCTAGCGTTCATCAAATGCACAATACCTATGTAAACCAATCGGTGGCAGGTGAAGAACAGCGTGCTAATGAATTCATCACGGCAAATAATATTTTCTACAATTTCCACTTTTTAGGTCGGACCACTGAATTTCATTCAAGTCCTGATAATACCTACGGAGCCCACTTTACTACATGGAATTATTTTGCAGACTCTAAGGACAAGCTAGATAGTATTTCGCTATACCTAGGTCAAAACCTTTTTTATCGTCCACAGGAAGTTTTGGACTGGTTTGATAACTTTTCTGGAGATTCTATTGCGCTAAGTCTTTTGTGGGAGCATGCTGATGTAGATTCCTTTGTTACCACTGATAACAACTATACTATTGGCACCAACTATGCTGAAATAGATCCTGGCTTCACCACCCATCCCGGAAACACCACCGAGATAGTTAATAATATCAATGGTCAACGAAACGATCCAACAGCCACCTGGGTAGATTGGCGGATCACCTCGCCTGTGTCATTTGATCCTGGGACTGGCTTACCGCAACTTAGCTGGCCACCGGCATTTGATCTCAGTTACTCCAACACATATTTACAAACTGCCGGCACAGATGGCTTGCCATTGGGAGATTTAAACTGGTTCCCCACCGAAAAAGCAAACTTTCTAGCTAACCGAGATGCTATTATTCTATCCATTAGAGATTCAATGGTAAATGCAACGGCCATTTATAATCCAGCGGTAATGGATAGCACGCCCATGATCACGGAAGCGACCACTTCTATTGATAAAGACTTTGCAGAGCAAATCCATTCATTAAGCAATTATCCCAATCCATTCGATCAAACTACCACCATCAAATTGGGATTACTACAGCCCGCAAAGCTGATTACACTAAGTGTGTTCAACCTTTATGGTCAAAAGGTATACGAATCTACAGCAAGTGGAATAGCCTCTGGTTCTCATGAATTTAAATTTGATGCTTCAAACCTGAGCAGTGGAATCTATACATATAAAGTCAGTGTTATAGGTACAAACGGTCAAAATTATGTTGCGTCCAACAAAATGATTTTGTCTAGGTAATTTATCAGTTCTAGGTACCAAATAAGTTTTCTCCATGCATACCGTATGGAGAAACTTATTTTTTACAATGCCACCTATACTTTGTCATGCTAGGATGTGAGGCAGGATCACATCCGGTATCTTCCTATTCTCCACTGCTTCGCAGAACGCTTTCTCTTTTGGGGCGAGGCGAGTGTTTGATTGACAAAGTTCCCTCGGCGGGACTCGGGATGACACGACTCCCCTAATTGTCACCTTGAGCGCAGTCGAAAGGCCTTTGTAGCTCTTCCCCGCTTCGCAGAACGCTTATCTCTCAGCCAAGGGCCTAAAACCCCCGGTAATTGCCTCCCTTACAAAAACCTTATATTGAGCGAAGCTTCAACAAAAACACAGCTTTGTTTATTGACAAAAGTCACTCTTAATCAATACTGATTTTGACCCCTAAAAAAGGCCTAAACCCGTATACCCAAGAGTCAACAACATCAACAGAACAATATGGAAGATTTGCTAGCTGGACGCCTGCAAATGGCCTTCTCCCTTGGTTTTCATATCATTTTTGCCTGTATCGGTATGGTTATGCCTTTCTTGATGGCAGCTGCCCAGTGGCGCTTCCTCAGGACCGGTGAAACTGTCTATCAAGACCTCGCCAAAGCATGGGCTAGGGGAGTGGCAATTTTCTTTGCCGTAGGAGCCGTTTCTGGTACCGTACTCTCCTTCGAACTCGGGACCCTTTGGCCAGAATTTATGAAGCATGCAGGTCCCATCATCGGCATGCCCTTCTCCTTAGAAGGGACGGCCTTCTTTATCGAGGCGATAGCTCTTGGAGTTTTTCTTTACGGTTGGGAGCGCGTCCCCAAGTGGGTACACTTCGGCTCGGGAGTAGTAGTGGGGATCGCAGGTTTAATGTCCGGTATCCTTGTCATCTCCGTCAATGCCTGGATGAACAGTCCAACTGGCTTTGATTGGGTAAATGGGGCTGCTACTAATATTGACCCCATCGCTGCCATGTTTAATGATGCCTGGTTCACTCAAGCCTTGCATATGAGCTTGGCTGCCTTTGTGGCCACAGGATTTGCTATTGCTGGCCTCCATGCCTTTCAATTGCTTCGTAATCCCGGGAATGTTTTTCACCAAAAGGCCCTTCGCATCGCGATGCTCTTTGCCGCCATCGGAGCCTTGATACAACCGCTAAGTGGTGATTTGTCTGCCAAGGACATTGCTGTACGGCAACCAATCAAATTAGCCGCCATGGAGGCTCACTTTGAAACCGAAAAAGGAGCCGACCTAATCATCGGGGGCGTGCCCAACGAGGAGACCGGCACCGTAGATTATGCGATCCATGTGCCTAATGCCTTGAGCTTTTTGGCTTTTGGAGATTTTGATGCCGAAGTAAAGGGCTTGAATGATTTCCCCAAAGATGAGCATCCCCCAGTACCGGTGGTGCACTACGCCTTCCAAATCATGGTAGGACTTGGGACATTGCTCGCTTTGCTCGGGCTGATATATCTCTTCTTTCGCTGGAAACAACCTCATCTACTAAACCATCAGTTTTGGCTTAAGGCACTAGTGGCAGCTTTGCCGATGGGTTTTATCGCTTTAGAGGCGGGTTGGGTCGTAACAGAAGTTGGACGACAACCTTGGATTGTCTATGGTATCATGAAGACTGCTGATGCGCTGACGCCTATGCCGGGCTTAGTTTACTCCTTTGTGATCACCACTCTGGTCTATGTCTTTTTGAGCATCATCGTCTATTGGTTGATGACACGCCAGATCAAAAGTGTCAATCTCAATTATGCCAAGTCAGCACCTGCTCTAACCGTCTAATCGTCTTCTTATGATCTATCTGATCTTATTTTTCTTGCTTGCTTCATTGCTGCTCTATACGATCTTGGGGGGAGCTGACTTTGGTGCAGGTATACTTGAGCTGTTCACCCGCAAGCGGAATACTCAAAAAGTAAGAAACCTCACCTACAAAGCAATAGGACCCGTTTGGGAAGCCAATCATATTTGGCTCATTTTGATTGTGGTAATCCTATTTGTGGCCTTTCCGGAAGTATACAGATTACTTTCTGTACATCTTCATATCCCCATTATGTTGATGCTCTTGGGGATCATATTACGAGGAGCGGCCTTCATCTTTCGTCATTATGATGCCATCAAAGATGGAAGCCAAAAGACCTATAGCCGGGTGTTTATCTCTGCGAGTTTTCTGACGCCTCTTTTTCTTGGGATAACCGCTGGAGCTACCATATTAGGGCGAATAGACCCTGACCTAATTGATTTTTATAGTGCTTACATTGGCCCTTGGTTCAACGCCTTTTCTATCGCCCTGGGAGTCTTTTTTACCGCGGTATGTGCCTTTCTTGCGGCGGTGTTTTTGGTGGGCGAGACAGATGATTCTGCTCTCAAGAAAATGTTTTATCGCCAAACCGTCATTAGCAATATCGTAGCCGTGATTAGTGGTTTAGGCGTATTCATAGCTGCGGGGCTGGAAGGATTGCCGTTGCATGAAATGTACTTGCAAAGTCCTATGGCTATCGCAAGCGTTGTATTGGCCACTATTTTGG
>CAZHOC010000645.1:0-4200 GCA_964534295.1 uncultured Bacteroidia bacterium
TAGCAACTATAAATTCAAATTTCGCATGGACTATAGACTTAGTCATTTGCAGCAATTGGAAGCTGAGGCAATCTTCATCATTAGAGAAGCTGCCGCTATGTTTGAGCGCCCGGTTCTATTGTTTTCCGGAGGAAAAGACTCTATCACCATCGCTCACTTGGCAAGGAAAGCGTTTTTCCCCGCAAAGATTCCTTTCCCTTTGATGCACGTTGATACGGGGCACAATTTCCCCGAGACGATCGAATTTCGGGATCGTTTTATTGAGGAGATGGGAGCTAAACTGATTGTTGCTTCTGTGCAAGATTCTATCGACCAAGGTAAGGCGGTCGAAGAGAAAGGCCCCAATCCGAGTCGGAATGCATTGCAGAGCATCACTTGGTGGGATGCGATTGAGGAGCATGGTTTTGACGGTTGTCTAGGTGGAGCCCGCCGTGATGAAGAAAAGGCCAGAGCAAAAGAACGCTTCTTCTCTCATAGAGACGAATTTGGCCAGTGGGAACCCAAAAATCAGCGTCCAGAGCTTTGGGATCTCTTTAACGGCTTCAAATCTCAAGGAGAGAATTTTCGTGTCTTCCCCATTTCTAACTGGACTGAAATGGATGTTTGGATGTATCTCCAGCAGGAAAAAATTGAACTACCAAGCCTCTATTTTGCCCACAATCGTAAGGTTGTCAACCGTGGCGGGGTTTGGTTAGCCGATACTGATTTTATCAGCCTTATGGATGGCGAGGAGTTCGTAGAAAAGAAAATTCGTTTCCGTACGATCGGAGATGCCACCTGTACAGGAGCAGTTTTATCAGACGCAGACACTATCCCTACGATCATTGATGAGATTGCGGCTACCCGTACCACGGAACGCGGCGGTCGTGCAGATGATAAGCGTTCTGATAGCGCCATGGAAGACCGAAAAAAGCAGGGATATTTTTAATTATTGAATAAAAGAATGGATTGAAAATTTGATTCAAAAAATCTTCAACCACTCAACAAATATAGATTAATGGATTTATTGAGATTTTCGACTGCCGGTAGTGTTGACGATGGGAAAAGCACCCTGATTGGTCGTTTGCTATACGATACAAAGTCAATTTTTGAAGACCAATTAGAGGTAATTGAAGAAACCTCTGAGCGTCGTGGTAGTGATCATATAGATTTGGCTCTCCTAACAGACGGCCTAAAAGCAGAGCGTGAGCAGGGAATTACCATAGATGTAGCCTATCGCTACTTTGCCACTCCTAAACGCAAGTTCATTCTTGCTGACACCCCAGGGCACATCCAGTATACCCGAAATATGGTTACCGGAGCCTCTACGGTGAACTTGGCCATTGTCCTCATCGACGCCCGTCATGGGGTTCTTGAACAAACCCGTCGCCACGCCTTTATTAGCTCATTGCTTCAGATTAAGCACCTCTTCGTCTGTGTCAATAAGATGGATTTGGTGGATTATAGCGAGGAGCAGTTCCACAAAGTGGTAGAAGAATTTAAAAGCTTCTCCTCAAAGTTAGACGTGCCAGATATCCAATTCTTCCCGATCAGTGCTTTAAAGGGGGACAACGTTGTTGAACGCTCAACCAACATGGATTGGTACAAAGGGACGCCTCTGCTTTATGCATTGGAGACGGTTCATATTGGTAATGATCTGAACTTTGTCGACAGTCGTTTCCCCGTTCAATACGTCATTCGTCCTCAATCGGAGGAATACCCGGATTATAGAGGTTATGCTGGTAAAGTAGCTGGTGGAGTCTTCAAACCGGGTGATGAAGTCATGGTCCTGCCTTCAGGATTTACATCCAAGGTGAAGACCATTGATACTGCTGATGGTGAGATTCAGAAAGCTTTTGCCCCGATGTCTGTGACCATGACATTGGAGGATGATATTGACATTAGCCGTGGAGATATGATCGTCAAGCCAGAAAATCAAGCAGATGTTGGACAAGATATCGATTTGATGCTTTGCTGGATGAACGAAAAGAAGCTTGTTCCACGGGGAAAGTATAAAATCAAGCATACAAGCAGAGATGCTCGTTGCATTATCAAAGATGTAAGATACAAGGTCGATGTCAATACTTTACATCGCGTAGAGGACGACAAAAGTCTAGGCCTAAATGATATTGGACGTGTGCTCATTCGCACAACGGTTCCCCTCATGCACGATACCTATACGCGTAACCGCTCGACAGGTAGTGTAATTTTGATTGATGAATTTACTAATGAGACGGTGGCAGCAGGAATGATCCTTTGATCTAACTGCCCATCCCATTCAGGGATTCATTCAGTCAGTTCACCAAGTTCTCGTTTTAACTGGATGAATCCCTATTTAAATTCGCCAGTGTTAAGGATTTATGAAATTATGACTTTGAAGAGACCATTACTTTGGATAACGTTAGTACTGCCTTGGGTACTGTTTTCATGCCTCTCAAACAAGCAGACCGAGATTTTGCAGGAAAACGAATACAAGGTCGATGACCCTACCGAAATCCTCAATGAGGTCCCTCAGTATAAGTTACAATTCAACGACGTTCTTTCTATAGAAGTAAAAAGTATCAACAGCGAAAACGTTGAGTACTTCAATAAAACTGGCGGTATGCTCAATGTAAATGAGCTTACCAACTATTTGAATGGGTACGTAGTAGACGAAAACGGCGATATCTTTCTCCCAGAAATGGGGGCTGTTAATGTCGGAGGGATGACCATGGCTGAGGCGCGAGCCGAAATCCAAGCGGTAATCCAAAAGCAAGTTCCTCGCGCTACCGTTTTCGCGACTTTGGTGAGCTTTAAAATCTCCATCATTGGCGAGGTGAGAAAGCCAGGATACTATTATATCTATAATAATCAGCTTAATCTCTTCGAAGCCTTGGCTTTGGCAGGAGATTTGGATGATTATGCAGATAGAAGCAGAGTCACGCTTATCCGTCAGACTAAAACGGGTAGTGAAGCTTTGTTACTGGACCTAACGAAGCCAAATGTGATTGAAAGTCCTTACTTCTACTTGCAACCAAGTGATGCGATCTATGTGCCACCTTTGGAAGTAAAAAACAACAGACACAATCTAGCCAACCTATCTGTGATCAATATCCTACTGACAGGTATTACGACTACAGTAGCGGTGATTGCCCTGATTACTCCCTAAGAGTGACCCAATAGAATACACAGTGTCCAACATTTTAATTACAACAACAAACCGTTAATCCGTTACCGTCATGTTTCAAACAAAGCAAGCCATGGGAAATCCGTACGGTGATGATACTATCGACTTAAAGCAGTTGCTTGGCAAATTTGTCAGCAAATGGTATCTGTTTGCAATCTGCATAGTATTATTTTGTGGCATAGCTTATATGTTTGCTCGCGCCGCGACAAACGTTTATCAGGTAAACGCCTCTATTATCCTCAACGAGAACAGTAATGAGGTAACTTCTTTTGAGTCTATCCTCAAAAATTATAATGTAGCGGTACCCAATAAATCTATTCCTAATGAAATAGGTATGTTGAGTTCTTACAGACTAATCAAAGAGTCTGTAAAATCTATGGATGTTGGGGTTTCTTATTACAGTAAGGAGACGCTTAAAACAAATGTCGAATACAAAGATGTGCCCTTCACCATTAAGGTGGATTCGGCCCATCGTCAATTGGTTTGGCTTCCCATTTATATCGAAAGAATTTCCGATTCAGAATACCGCGTTCGCGCTAGCGAAAAGGAAGTTTATCTACATGACATCAAGAACAACGAGAACGTTCGCGTAATCAACGAGGTCAATATTGAGAAGACACTTAAGGTGGGACAACCTTATGTAGATGATCTATTGGCTTTTGAAGTTGTCTGGAAAAAGGACTGGGATACCTATCAAAAAGATCAATATCTCTTTACCATTAACACCTTGGATGGCTTAGCCGATACCTACATGGCAGGTCTGCAAGTGGGTTTGGTAAATGATGAAGCAAATATCGTCCAATTGAGCCATGAAGGCCCATTGGTAGAAGTGAGCAAAAAGTTCATCAACTCTCTACTCGATAACTACCGTGCTGACCAGCTCGCTAAGAAAAGAGAGCTAGGTGAGCGAACGCTGGAAATTTTGGATGGTCAAATTGCAAAAGTTGACCAAAATCTAAATAATATTCGCCAAGAATTGACCAGGGCTACTGGTAGCACCATTGACCCAGTAAACACCTCTGTCAACTTAGGGAGTGAGATTTCTAGATTGAAGG
>CAZHOC010000646.1:0-4160 GCA_964534295.1 uncultured Bacteroidia bacterium
ATCATACAGATCCCTCAATCGCTCGCGTAGATGTAAGACAGCATACCGCTTACGAGAGATCAAAGTATTGACCCCTACTCCGGTCATCTCTGAGATTTCATTGAAACTCATTCGATCCATTTCGTGCCAAACAAAGACCTCACTTTGCTCAGAAGGGATTTCGAGTAAGGCATCTTCTAAGGCCTTCCACATCCACTTTCGATAAAGCTTTTGCTCAGGCGCATCATTTGCTTCACTTAACAAGTCCCACAACCAATCTTCGCGGTCTTCGCTCAGCAAGCTTGGTTTCTTCTTTCTAAAGAGGTCTGAGATTTTGTTGCGAGCTACCGCAAAAACCCATGCTCCTACATTATCCAGGACATCATTGCTTTCGTCTTCTAATCTATCAGCTAATTGATAGTAAACATCCTGCATGACATCCTCGGCATCTTCCCAACTACTCACTCTTTTTCGGATAAATCCGAGGAGTTTGTCTTGCTGTTCTAGCAAGCCATCCCAAAGGGAGGGGGCAATATCTGATTGATCTGAGTGATCCATTTGATAAGGAAGTCGGATAAGTCTTTAAAATATTTTAAGACTTCCTCTTTTTTTTACGGAAAGGGGGCAAAATCGAGATCAGAAAAACAAAATTGTCGACGAAATGAATCTTTTGATCGACCAATTGATAGGGCTCTTTTTCACAATTCTTTTCGCTAGGTTTGAAAATTGAATACCGACTGCACCAGAAAGTGCAGGTCAAAGTCCTCCCTAGCGCTGATAGTTCCCCTCTATACGAGCATAATCTTCTGAGTTTAGCTAAATTGCGCCAATGGAAATAAGCTTAGTGATTTCCCTTGCGGTTCTTTCCTTTGGATTGGGCCTATGGATGAGACAACGTCGCCAAAGAGCTCCTAAATGGCAACGTTGGTTAGAAGAAGCCATTCGATCCTATGAAGGGCGCCAATACCAATCTACCGTTGAGCAAGCTCAAAAGGCCCTCAAAGCCATCAATAAATCAGAGGAGGGCACGACCATCTACCATGGTTTGATACATTTTTACATTGGACGCGCCCATTTAGACGCCCGCCAATTTGAAGCAGCCAAAGCTTCCTTAAAAGAGTGTGAAAAGATATATGAAAAGCATCCTCCCGAAGATGCTATGTACCGCAATAATCTTGCGCTGGCCTTAGCAGATTTACATTTCGAGACCCAAGCGTTCGCCGAGGCGAAACCCTACTACGAACAAACCCTCGCACAACTGCAACAGGAAACGAATAATCATAATGCAGACCAAGTCAAACTAGTGGTCTTTCAACGTATCGCCGAATTAAGTGAGCAATTGCGGGAATATGAGACGGCAGTAACGAATTATGAGGCCTTTTTAGAGGCTTTTGCGGAGATCCTTGGGGACGACCATCCCGGTTATCAAAGAGTAGCTCGTCATCGACTACAGTTGATCAGCGCCTTGGCAGCGCGAGAAGCTGGATTTCCAGAGGCTCAGATTCCGATCCAATACAGTGAGGAAGAGTCTGACTTTTTGAGTCGTCATTATGCCCAATGGCTGGTTTCCCCTCATCCGCTGCCCGACCAAGCGAGTCTTACCAAACTCTTACAAAAGGCAGATCAATTGAGGATAATGAAGGGAAAGCCCAACGAACTGGAGGAAATAAAGCTAATCACTGAAGGCAGCCAGCTAGGGCCGATTAAAGCTACTTTTCGTATCGAGGCAGAACCTCAAGGGCACACGCTTAGAGAAGGAGGCACCTGCTTCCAGTGGGAAAATAGTAAGGCTGAGGTCCTTGGTCAGATTTGGTATCTAGGTGAAGGCATCATCCGATGGCCCGGGGGCTGGAAGGGAGATGCTCATTTGGAGTGGGCCGATAGGTTCGAAAATCGCTTAGAGGAATATTCCGAATTGTAACAATAAAGCCATAGAGGTGCCGTTTCAATTACACATCACCAAACTAACGTCATGAAATATGACAGAGCGGTTTTGCAAAGCAAGGCCGCTTTTTATTTTACAGAGAAGCGATAAAGACTAGTAGAAGTGTATTCCTCGCCTGCCTTAATTTCCGTAGTAGGGAAGCCCACCTGATTAGGACTATCGGGATAATGCTGCGTTTCCAGGCAGAAAGCATGACGCGCTTGGTAATGAATCCCTCCCCTACCCTTTTGATCCACAAAATTGGCTGAGTAAAACTGAACGCCTGGCTCAGTAGTCAATACCTCCATCTGACGCCCCGTTTCTGGTTCATAAACTAAGGCACACTTGCGCAAGCGCCCAGACTCCCCATTGATGACAAAATTGTGGTCATAGCCTCCACCACGCTGCATTTGCAAATCAGTGTGTTCTATATCCTGACCGATAGGCTTGGCAAAGCGAAAATCAAAAGGTGAATCTGAAACCGATCGCAAATCACCGGATGGAATCAAATTTTCATCTATAGGAGTGATATAATCTGCAAATAATTGAAGCTCATGCTCATAAACAGGGCTTTTTCCTCCATCCTTGAGATTGAAGTATGCGTGATTGGTGAGGTTGGCCACCGTCAAAGCGTCAGTACTTAGTTTATAGTCTATTTGAACACCATCATCCGCCGTCAAGCTGTAACGGACTTCTGAAGTTAGCGTACCGGGATAACCTTCCTCTCCATCAGGACTGATGTATTGTAGCAAAACTGAGTGATCATTTACTTCCAGGACAGTCCAAACTTTACGATCAAATCCCACTATCCCTCCATGTAGGTGGTTAGGTCCATTATTGATCGCAAGAGAATATTCTTTATCAGCGAGGCTAAATTTTCCTTCCTTAATGCGATTACCAAATCGACCCACTATGCCGCCAAAATGCGGATGTTGTCCGTAATATTCTTCAACCGTATCAAAGCCCAGACAAAGCTCCTCTATTTTTCCGTCTCGATCGGGGGTTTTTACCGAAATCAAATGCGCCCCATAATTGGTAACGCCCATTTCCATACCTGAGGGATTGCGAAACCAAAAAGATTCTACGCGTTCGCCCGAAGGGCTCTCCCCAATACTCACTCTCTTCATAAACGAATTAAAACTTTTGATAGGTTTTACGGGCGCCAGCAGTAATCATCGGCCAATCATCTGTCCGGAAAGGTGAAGCAGGCAAGCCTTCCGCATTGTAAAGGTTAGCGTCATCTGGATTATCCGCCCATGCATACCGGACTGCTACTGGATTGGGGACATTAGGACTGGAAACCACGACCTCATCTCCATCGATATAGGCTTGCGCCCAATGCCAATGTCGATCTTCACCGGCAATCGCAAAACCTTTGAGGTAGCCATAGCGATCACGCGCCATCAAACCGCTACCGATATTATCAAATTGCAGAGTAGCCTTGCCAGAACGGAAATTAGCCTTTTTAAAACGTGGGCCACTATGCACTATGTCCTGCTCATAAGCTACGTGTAAGGCAGAAAGCGCTAGTCTGAGTCCCACATCTTGCTTGTTACGAGGGTGGATATCACCAGCTTCGCCTATATCAATAATCACTGCCTCCCCAGTTTTGGGTAAGCTCAAGGTCATGGATTGCGCTTCCCGCAGCTCTGCCCAATCACTATCTTCAGGCTGCTCTTTTGCCGCTTTAAAATTGGCTAATTGCACCCAGAAAAAAGGAAATTCATAGCCCCAGTCTTCCCGCCAGTTTTCGATCATAGCCGGAAAAAGTTTTTGATAGGCTTCGGCTCTTCCTGCATTGCTTTCTCCCTGGTACCAAATGGCTCCTTTGATGCCGTAAGGCAATAGTGGGGCGATCATACCATTGTAGAGGAGCGTTGGTTGATCGTTAGGGCCAAGTGCTAAGTTTAGGGCCACTCCTTGGGGGCTGACTCTGTATTTCCATTTACCGCTTAGCGGAACGCTCATCCCTCCCATTTTGAACTGATAGAGAGCAGCCTTGCCCCATAGGCCTCCTCCACCACCGGTATCTTCTACTCGGACGGCAATTACATTCTTTCCTTTACGCAAGGCTCCTTTAGAGACATCATAGACTCTAGGGGTATTATAGCCATTGTAACGACCTATCTCCTGTCCATTGAGGTAGGTAATGTCATTATCATCGATGGGCCCAAGCAAAATCTGCGCATCGCTTAAGGCCTCCGCATTGGGAATTTCAAATTCATATCTAGACCAGAGGATTCCGTCTCAATTAGGC
>CAZHOC010000647.1:0-4152 GCA_964534295.1 uncultured Bacteroidia bacterium
ATTATTTATCTCTTGGCCTCTATGCTGGTGGTATTCTCAGCATGTAAAGAAGAATTACCAGAAGCCTTGACGGTTACTGCTATCGAAGCCAGTGGTACTGACTTAAAAACTGGGGATGCCCTTACTTTGGATTTAAATGGTATTACTGCAGCCATTGACGTGCCCTTGGATGCTGTTATTACGGTTAATTTTAATAAAGCACTGGACCCCAACAATGAACTCGGAACCAATGTCAGCCTAAATAACGGCTCAGAAGATGTGGCCTTAACCCTGACTTCTTCGGGTTCTACTCTCACTATCACTCCTACAGAAAACCTAGACCGTGGCATTGTCTATATCCTCACTTTGGGGGGAGGATTGGTAGCGGAAGATAATGGACTCTTTAGCCAGACCACTCGCACCTTTACGGCTGCTGGCCGTGCGGCAGTTACTCCACCGCTGGCATCTTCTCAAATGGCTTATTTTAGGCTAGATGGGGATGCAAACTCCAGTGTAGGAAATTATGAAGGGACTGAGATTGATATTGAGTACGGACTGGATCGCTTTGGTGATGTAGGTTCTGCTGCGCTTTTTGACGGGGATGTAAGTATTATCGAAGTGCCAAATGGAGACCAGCTTTTAACTGATAGTTGGACTTTGAGTTATTGGCTCAAAGTCGATCCGACCGATCATGTAGGAGGACACTTTGTGATGGGAATTGGAGATCTATACGGCTTTTTTGTGGAGATTCCCGGTAATATGACTTCCATGAAGTTTACCGCCCGCTATCAAAAAGATAATGCCACCACTATCGTCAATGATTTCTTTATCAATGCCGATGGCAAAGATGCGAACAATGGGGGCTGGGAGGCTATAGAGTTTGAAGCTGATCTTCGAAACTCTGGAGGACTCGGGGCTATATTTGATCAGCAATGGGCCCATATGGTCATTACTTATAATGGACAGACCAATAAGCGTTCCCTCTACCTTAACGGCGAGTTGATCGAGACTGATAACCTCAGTGCTGTAGCAGACCTTTCCAACATCACGGGGCTTACCTTTGATGATAGCGGCTCTGGCTCGGATGTGATCGGCAATGCCTTGGCTTTGGGCTTTAACCATGATCGGACCACTACTCATTGGAGCAATACCTCTTGGGGTGATTATAACAAAGTGGACGCCAACCACTTCAAAGGTGCTATGGATGATGTACGCTTCTTTGAAGCGGCTTATTCAGAGGCTGACGTATTGGAACTTTACAATGCGGAGAAGCCCTAACGATATATTCATTTCTGAAAGGGTAGTGATTCGCTACCCTTCCCTCTTTTTAAGCCTTATCCTTTATTATTATGCTGCGCGAACGCTTGATCTTAATGTGCTGTGCATTCTTTCTTTGCCTATCTGCCTGCAAGGAAACTCCTCCAGTACCCCCTGCCCCAGATTTTTTACAATTGATTTCTGCTAAGGTGGGGACGACTACTTTGGTCAGTGATCAAGTCGTGGAGGATGCTCCAGTAGATCAACCGCTAGTAGTTCGTTTTGCCTTGGCGCTAGATACGGAAAGTGTTACAGAGCAAATCACTCTAGAGGATCAAGACAGCAATCCTTTGAATCTCAACTTCTCCTTTCTGGACAACGATAAAACGGTTTCGGCTCGGCCCGAACAACCCTTAGATCCCGATACGAGCTATAATCTCACCTTAGGAGATGAAATCAAAGCACCAACAGGAGAAACCTTTCCCGGGGCCAGCTTTCCCTTCCGTACCTTGCGACTACCCTTGGTCCTGGAAGAAATTACGATCAATAACACCAATATGGATACTACTGGTAGATTGATCGATATCCCTTTGAGTTTTGAGATCAGAGCGCGCTTCTCGCAGGCCATAGATCCTGTGGAGTTAAGCAGCAAAGTGAGTGTCAGAAAAGGCAATAGTACCCTAGCGCTGGACGTGCAAGCCTTAGACAGCGAGAATAAATATTTCTCCATCAAAAACACGAGTGCCGCTTCCCACATTGAGCGATACAATTTTCGCATTAGTACTGACCTACAAGGCTCATCAAACAATCCTTTTGATGGCTTTGAAAAAGAATTCTATACTGAGATTGACCTGACGCCAAAGTTTCCTCAAATCTCAGATGATGCCCTACTCACCAAAGTGCAAGAGCAAACCTTCAAATACTTTTGGGATTTTGGCCACCCGGTGAGTGGTCTATCAAGAGAACGAAACTCTTCGGGAGATTTGGTTACCTCTGGGGGATCTGGCTTTGGCGTAATGACTATTCTCGTGGGCATCGAGCGAGGCTTTATCACCAGAGCCGAAGGCATCGAACGCCTAGAAACCATAGTCGCTTTCCTAGGACAGGCAGATCGTTTTCACGGTGCTTGGTCGCACTGGCTCAATGGCGTCAGCGGGGATGTGATTCCTTTTAGCGCCAATGATGATGGAGGGGATTTGGTAGAGACTTCCTTCATGGCCATGGGCCTACTTTGTGCCCGTCAATATCTCGATGATCAGGTTCCGGCTGAGGCCACCCTCATCGCAGATATCAATACCCTATGGGAAGAAATCGAATGGGATTGGTATACCCGAGGTCAAAATGCCCTTTATTGGCATTGGTCTCCCGGCAAAGGCTGGATTATGAATATGCGGGTCTCTGGCTATAACGAGGCCTTGATTACCTATCTGATGGCCGCTTCTTCACCTACTCATGGGATAGATTCGCTTGTCTATCATCAAGGTTGGGCGCGTAATGGGGGCATGGTCAATAACAACAGCTATTACAATACTACTTTACCCTTGGGACCGGCATTGGGAGGGCCCTTGTTTTTTGAGCATTACACCTATCTAGGAATTAATCCATTCGGCCTCAGCGATCAATATGCAGACTATCAGCAGCAGGTGGTCAATCATAGTTTGATCAACTATCAATACTGTATCGACAATCCCAAAAACTACGTGGGCTATAGTGCCGATTGTTGGGGCTTGACCGCCAGTGATGGCAATAGTGGCTATTCTGCTCATGCCCCAGACAATGACCGCGGGGTGATTACGCCAACAGCTGCTCTTTCTTCAATGCCTTATACACCCAGTGAATCTATGGATGCCCTCAAGCATTTTTACTATGTGCTAGGGGACAAGCTTTGGGGACCTTATGGTTTCTATGATGCCTTCAATCTTACCGAAGGTTGGGTCGCAGACTCCTATCTGGCAATTGATCAGGGGCCGATTGTTTGCATGATCGAAAACCATCGTACTGGGCTCCTCTGGAACTTATTTATGTCTGCGCCAGAGGTACAAAATGGCTTAACTAAGCTTGGTTTTTCGTATTAGGGTTTACTGCTTCGCAGAACGCTTATCTAATTTTTGAATTATTGAATGTTTGATTTGTTGAATTCAAGCACTCACCAACTCAAACATTCAACAATTCGACTAAGCGTTCTGCGCAGCAGTAAAAAAAACAAAAACCACTCTCTAGCTTAGGCTACAAATCAAGATCGGCATAGTAGCCGGTATCCACGTCCTTGTGGGCTTTGGTAAAGTAGGTAATCTGACCGGTGTGATAAGAAAAATGCTCGATCACATGTACGAGCATGCTAATGCCGTTTTCCTTAAATCCTTGTACTTTGTAGTCCCGACTGAGGTCCTCCGGCCCTAAAGCATCAAGAGTTTGAAGAATTTCTTGCTCCAACTGATCGAGTTGGTCGAGGAGTATTTTTGTTGGCAGAGGTCCTCGTTCCGAGAACTCTAAATCTCGCTCCCGAGTGTCTGGCGTTCGGCTCAGGCCGGATACTAACCACTGCCTTACATTACCGCAAAGGTGTAGTACTAGATTGCCGACGCTATTGCTGTTTTCGTTAGGGCGATACCAAATGTCAGCCTCACTAAGTGTATGCAAGCATTGCCGGATACGAGGGATGGATTCTTCCACCAAGCGCCTTTTTGCCTCCCTGATGAGACTTGAAAAAAATATCAAATTGCTGTCCGACATACTTCTTCCTTAGGGGATTTTTTTCTACTTTTCGGAAGATACAAGATTTGCTTTCCCATTTGAACACTCCGCTCACTTTTTTGCCAAAGTGCTAGTGGACTGGTACTTCCTATTACTTTTGATAGCATTGCTTATGCGCCTTTTTACTTGTTCTTATTACTGTCTATTCCTTTTGGTTTTAGG
>CAZHOC010000648.1:0-4144 GCA_964534295.1 uncultured Bacteroidia bacterium
TCATGACGGTCCCGTCCTCAAACTCCAAGGCCCAGCCATCTGAACCCACATTCATCACGATACAGGAAAGCCCCAAATTTATGGCTGCTTTTTGGGTACTCAGACGTGTCCTTAGGCTAGAATTGAAGAAAATCAGTCCTAAGGTTTTTTGCTTACCGAGCTCTGGATAAGCGTAGGGATTGGCTTTATGTTCGAGGGCAGAACGGGTTAATGCATGAATATCGGCGACATCGGCTCGCCGCGTAAAATGTAGCATGAGCAATTACTTTTGATCCATCAGTTCCACGCCTTGCCAGTTGTCCGGCACCCCTATTTGATTGTAGGTCCTAGCTCTTTCGAGGTAATGCTGGGCAGCCTTGTCGGCAGGGTTGATGGTTAAAACTTCCCCAAAGGTAGTAATCGCATCCTGAAATTCCCGCGCATAATAATAGCGGAGTCCCTGTTCAAAAGGTTGCTGGGCTCCCCACTTGAGCGTTTGGTCTGCGTCAGGATCGGCGTCAAAAAACTCATAGACTCCAATTGCGATCTTTTTGCCTTTGACTTGTACCTGTCCTAGGTAGCGATAATTGAAGTCTGTCGGATCATCTAAGGCTCGAAGAGTAGCTTCACTCACAAGTAGGTTTGCACCGTAAAACTTAGTCAAGCCCTCCATACGAGAGGCAGTATTTACAGTATCGGAGATAGTAGCGGTATCATTGCGCAAGCGATCCCCAATCACCCCCATGATGAGAGGACCAGTATGTACGCCCATGCCGACTTTGATTTCGGGTCGGCCTAGGTCCCGGCGATGAGCATTATACTCTGAAATCGCAGCCTGCATTTTGACTGCCGCCTGAATGGCCTTCGCAGGGCCATCCATAAAGAGCGCCATAATACCATCTCCCAAATATTGGTTGACAAAGCCCCCATATTCCCTGATGATTGGCCCCATACGCCCTACATAGGCATTGACGAAGCGGAAATTTTCCTCGGGGCTCATTTGCTCTGCTAAGGCCGTATATCCGCGAATGTCAGAGAAGAAAACGGTTACTTCCTGCTGGACATGATCGCCAAGATTGACATCTGTCAAAGTCTCGTAGCCTAAGGAACTAAGAAACTCATTCGGCACGAAGCGCATGGACACCTCATTGAGGTGGTACAGATTGAGGTGAGCTTGAATACGAGCTAATAACTCATCTCGAGAAAAGGGCTTAGCGATATAGTCATTGGCGCCATGATCCAAACCTGCCACCAAGTCTTCGACCTGATTTTTGGCGGTAATCATGATTACCGGCAGTTCGGATGGGAGGTATTTTTGCCGAATGCGTTGGCAGACCTCGAAACCTGACATTTGCGGCATCATGATGTCTAGCAGGACGAGATCAAACTTTTCTTCTCTTTCTAACGCTTCCAAAGCCTCTGCCCCATTGCTGGCTACCGTAAGGTTAAACTTAGGGTGAGCGAGATGGTGCTTGAGTACTTGGTGATTGATGATTTCATCATCGACGATCAAGATATGGAAAGGTCTATTTTCGTCCGGAGCGTTTAGGCTGACACCATTAGTGGTTTTTGCCGGTGTTGTCGTTGGCTCTAAAAGACTCTTCAAAGTCAGAGGACTGGGTTCATAAACGGCCTTGTCCGGATGATGGACTTCAGCCTCTGGGGCTGCTTTGGGAAGCAGGATATGAAAGGTAGTACCCGATTGATTACTGCCTTCTTCTGTAATTGACTCAACCCAAATGCGACCACCCTGCAACTCAACGAGCTGACGACAGATCGTTAGGCCGAGGCCTGTCCCCCCATACTGACGCTGAATAGAACCATCGGCTTGGACAAAGGCTTCAAAGATGGCGTCTTGTTTCTCCTCTGGGATGCCAATACCTGTATCAGAAACAGAGATTTGAATCCTTTCTCCTTTCTCTCTCGCGGAAACAGAAACACTTCCCTCCGCGGTAAATTTTATACCATTATTGACTAGGTTGATTAGCACCTGCTGCAGACGATTCTCATCCGCTTCGATGGCAGGCAAATCTTCAGGCACCAAGTTATTGAGGAAGAGGGCTTTATTTTTGGCCGAACTTTCGTTGATTTTGAGGACAATCTGGGTCAATGACCTGAGATCAACGGCTCTTGTTTGCAGGTCGAGTGCCCCTTGTTGCATTTTGGAGAAATCAAGCAGATCGTTGACCAAATTGCTCAAGCGTCGTCCCGCAGAAATGATGAGCGCAAGGTTTTCTTTGCGGACTTCGGGACTGTGGTTTTCAGCGCCCTCATACAATGCTTCGGCGAGGCCTATCATCCCATTGAGAGGAGTACGAAGCTCGTGCGAGGTATTGGCGAGAAATTGGTCCTTGAGTTGATCTATCTTGCGTAGTTCTTCGGATTGTAGTTTTTCAATCTCGGCCATCTTGCGAGCTTGGCGAGTGCGATACCACTGCCAGATCCCCAAGGCAAGGGCAAGCGCCACAAAAAAGCCAGCTCCCAGCCAAAAATTACGGCGCTCTACTTTTTGCAAACGGAGCTCGTTTTCCATGGTCTCCATTTCGAGATGCATTTTGTCCATCTCTAATTTGGCAGCCTCCTCCTGGAGGTGAGCCAATTCTAGCTCTTGTTGCAATAGAGCAGCTTCTTGTTCTAAGAGCGCGGATTCAGCGACATTTCTTTGGGCGAGGCTTTTTTCGGCCAACTCACGGGCACGGCTGGCTGCCTCACTGCTGACATTAACCGAATCTTTGAGGGCCTCTATCCTATCAGCAGCCTCGTCTGCAAATTCTTGCTGCTTGATGGCCAAAGCCAATTGTTTATAATTACTCGCCTCCTGGGTTTTGCCTTGCTTAGTTAAGGCCCAATTGAGCCGCTCGTAGAGCGGAACCAATAATTCAGAATCTCCCAGTTTTTGCAAATAGGGCAAAGCTCCTTCCATATTTCGGATGGCTCTTCTGGTCTTGTTTAATTGTAGGTAGGCATAGCCTATTTGCGCCTTGGCCCCTCCAATGCCGACATCATAATTTAATCTTTGGGCTAGGGATTCAGCTTCCAAGGCATATTCGAGGGCATCTTCGGCATCACTTATATGGATTAAGTCTGCCAGCCTGACCAACAGATCCACCCTTTCTGGTCCAGACTCAGTATGCTCAAGTGCGGTTTCCAGCCAAGTTCTTTCAGAATTTTGTGCGAATTGCAGACTATATAGTGAGCATAGGCATAAGAGGAGTAAAACCTTTTTCATAGCCAGAAAGCTGGGGGGATCGTATTTACAGGGCCTTATAATCTTTACAATTTATTCAAAAATCAAAACATTACAAAGCTCGAAAGACAAGGCAGGTGATGCTTACTTTTTTTCCAGACGTTCTACCCCATCCCAATCAGCAGGTAGGCCCTCTAATAAGTAGCGAGTAGCAAGCGCTTGATAACGGCGGGCCGTAGGATCGATAGGATTGGTTTTGAGTACTTTGTCAAAGGCATGGGCAGCTTCGCTGAACGCTTGTTTGAAATAGGCATTGAGCCCTTTTTCAAAATCAGCCTGGCTCTGCTGTTTAAGTTGCTGTTGAATCGGAGTATCGCCCGCATAGGATTCATAAACCATGAGGGCACTTTCCCGGCCTTTGACCTGTACCTTTCCAAGATATCTCAATGGGAAATTTTCGGGCTCCTCGATTTCTTGATACGTTTTCGCAGAAAGAATAATACCTGACTGAAAATGCTTGGTGAGGCCTTCCATGCGTGCTGCAGTATTGACCGTGTCAGCCACTACTCCGGCGTCCATGCGTAAAGTATCCCCAATCACTCCCATCATCAGCGGCCCTGAATGCAAACCAATACCGATTCTAATCGGCGCTCTATTTTTACTTTGTCGGGCCTCGTTGTATTGCTCTAATTCTGCCATCATCTCCTGAGCCGCTTGCAAGGCTTGAGTGGGAGAATCTAAAAAGAGCGCCATGATGCCGTCGCCATAGTATTGGTTGACAAAGCCTCCATTTTTTTGGATGATTGGCCCCATACGCCCGAGGAAGGCATTAAGAAAATTGAAGTTTTCTTGGGGACTCATTTTTTCAGCGAGCGAAGTATAGCCTCTAATGTCGGCAAAAAGGACTGTTACTTCCTTTTCTACGCTATCTCCCAGCTTGACATCAAGCACACTATCATGCCCCAGGGCTTTGAGGAA
>CAZHOC010000649.1:0-4133 GCA_964534295.1 uncultured Bacteroidia bacterium
TGCCCGAAGATCCCAATCAGGTGCCCAACCACTTTGACCTGATCCATTATCCGTTTCTTTTTGTGGGCTATATCACCCTCTTTTTTACGGCCCTCAACCTCCTGCCCATCGGGCAGCTGGATGGTGGACATATCGTCTACGGTATGTTTGGTCGCCGGACCGCAGGCATTATCGCTCGCATCACGGTCTTGGCGCTGATGCTGATGGGAGGCACCGGTTTGGTCGATGTGGCTATGACCTATTGGGTGGATTGGTTGATTTTGGGCGCTTATGTGATGTTTTTGCTCTATGTCTGTCGTAAAGTTTTGGGTACCGAACAGATATGGCAGCCCGTCGCCCTAATGGCGAGCATCCTCCTCATCCAAGGGCTTGTCAAGTGGCAATATCCCGACTTACAGATGAATTTTATCTGGCTGCTTTATGCAGGGATGGTTACGCGCTTGGTGGGCCTAGATCATCCCGAAGCTTATATCGAGCATCGCGTCAATCTGCCGCGGCAGATACTGGGCTGGTTCGCGATCGCGATTTTTATCCTTTGCTTTACGCCCGTGCCTTTGGATTTAGTGATTGGGTGATGGTGCAATGTGCGTCGCAAAATTTTGCGACGCTACGGATCGGATCGACCGGTTCATTCAATTTCGACGAATAAGCGTTCCGCGAAGCGGTAGCATCCCTACTGCTCTATCGGCAAGCCCTTGTCTGGCAAACCCCATTCGGACCAAGAGCCATCATATAAAGCGGTTTCATTTTCGAGTACGCGTTCTGCGGCCAGCAGTATGATACAGGCCGTAATGCCAGAGCCGCAGCTAAAAATCAAGGGCGAATCGCCTAAGTCCAGCTTGGCAAAAACGCTCACAAGTTCCTCATCGGGCAAAAACTTGCCGTCTTTCAAGACCTCAGTAAAGGCCAGACTCTGCGAGCCAGGGATATGGCCACCAATTAAATCTGCCCTTGGCTCGGGTGCGGTCGCTTTGAAACGTCCATAAGAGCGCGCGTCCAATACCTTGGCTTGGGTTGCTTTGATATTGGCGAGCATATCATCTGCCGTTCTGACGGCGCTAGCATCAAAATTCGCTACAAAATCACCTTGGCTATATTCACCTTTACTCACAGTCTCAGTAGCAAAGCCTGCCGCTATCCAAGCCGGTAAACCGCCATCTAAAACGCTTACATTAGCGTGGCCCATTTGACGCAAAAGCCAACAAGCCCGCGGGCTCGAATAAATCCCCCACTTATCGTAGACCACCAGCTTACTGTCTCGATTGATTCCGAGGGCTTGGCTAGCATTGGTGAAGGCCTCTGCACTGGGAATGGTATTGGGCAAAGGACTCGATTTGTCCATAAAGGCTCCCTTGAGATCAAAAAAGCGCGTTCCGGGAATTTGAATCTCTTGTAGCTCACCTACGTTTTTGCCGCCCGCCTTGGGGATGGTCGCGTCTAGCAGGATAAGATCGGGATCAGATAAATGATCCTTGAGCCATTGAATAGAGACAATTGAGGAGTTTTTCATGGGTTGATAGTACTTAACAGAAAGTACTGAGTATTTGGTAGCTAACAAAGGGCTGTCGACTTTTTACTACCTACTTTGTACTTAATACCCTCTTAAACATTAGAATCCATCATTACATACCACTTGCCTGCCGCATCTTTTTGCCAAAGCAGCATATATTTCCCGCCATAGCCACCACTACACTGACCGAGTTCGAAGACCATATTTTCATTGACTGGCTGTACGATGATAGGCTTGAGCATCAAACTGTATTCGGGCCGGTTCATATAGCTATAATCTTGGGTGATGGCTGCTCGTCCTTTGACTATGGGCTTGTGATTGTAGTAAAGCGCATCTTCGCTATAGAGTTGCTCGACTAGATTAGCGGCATCATGCTCATTACAAAGCTTGATCCATTCCGCTCTCCTTTGGTCGATCGCATTGAGTATGCTGGAATCATTCGTTCCGCCGGAGGCGATTACCTCCAACTCCCGTAATGGTTGTTCGCCTGCTAGATTCCAAATCAGGAGATGATAAAAGACTTCCCGATTAGAGGTGGTGAATTGACCGATTTCGTATTGATAGGGACTACCGCGGTGGGTATTGATTGTCTTTAGGGTCTCAATCGCTTCGATCTGCCAATTGTTTTGTTTTATGGCTTCAATGATGGCTTCCCTTCCTTCAATCAAGCTACCATCGGCTTCGATTTTGACGGCTTTACCGAGATAGATATTCTCCCATTGCTGATTGTTAATCGCCTCCACCCAGCGCTCGTTAGGGCTTAGGTTTTCAGTTTGTTTTTCCGCGGTCGCGGAACGCTCAGTCGTTTGGCAAGCCATCAGGCTCAAGAGCACAATTAGGAGGAAATAGCTTTTCATAGTGGTCGATTTGTTTTGGAGTACTGCTGTGCAGAACGCTTATCTCGTGATTTTTGAATTTGACAAAATGCAGCGACACATCCGCGAAAGCTTTCGGGATTGTGTCGCTACGGAACCATCCATAGCGCTATTGCTATTTCTTCAACTTCTCCCCTACCATTTCGATGATCTCCTTGCGGCTAAAGGCCCAACAATGTCCCTGCATGGGACTAAAGGTGATCTTGGCATCAGACGGGGGATTGCTTGTTTGCTCGAGAAAATCAGCGAATGGGTGCAAAGCATTGTTGAGATAATAATTATCCATATCGCCCATCCAAAGCCAGAGTTTGCCTTCTAGCTTCGGACCAAGGCTTTCCCAATTACTTTGGGTATGATGCAGCAAATCATAGCGTTGCCAATAAGCGACTACGGCGCTATCGATCTCACCCGTTTGAGGATCAAAAACCGGCATGGGATAGCCATCCTCACCCTTAGGGCTGTAAAGCGCATTCCAAGCGCCCCATTGTTGGCCTGAAGTAGTAAAAGTGCCTGTTACACCTTGTACGTTTTCGTAATAAATTTCTTTACGGATAGAGAATATTGGATCACCTGTAGCCGTGCGATTGGAAGGACGCTCATTGCCATATTTATTGACAAAGGCATTTTCATCTTTATAGAGATTGACGAGCTGCATATGGTTAAAATCCACAGGGTCAGGGCTATAAGAGTAAGTACCTCCGAAAAAATCCGGATAATACAGCTGTAAGGCCAAAGACACCCAGCCGCCCGTCGAGCAGCCTTCCACAAAGCGGGTTTCCGTACTACCGATGGCACGATATTTTTCTTCGATCCAGGGTGCTAGTTCCTCAGTGAGGACATAGCCATAAGGGCCACTATTGTCGGAGTCGAGCTGATAAGGATCCCCAAATGGGCCCTCGCCATCGAGGAAGGCAATGATTACCTCAGGAGCTTCGCTATTCCACCACGCCATAAAAGCAGAGTCGCGCTGCACAATCCGACTGGCTCTATAATGACGGCTGCCATAGCCGCCAACCTCATAAATGATCGGATATTTTTTGTTGGGATTACTTTCAAAAGAGCGCGGCAATAAAACTGAAAATTCAACTGCCATTTCTTTTCCCCACCAAGCGCTGAGACTATCACTCTTGAAAGTATGTTCACGCAATAGAGGATGCTCTGCAGGATTTCTTGGCGCGATGATTTCGGTGAGGCTTAAGCGTAGCTTTTGATCGTCCCGTAGCTTTAGTTCTACTACTTCACTAAAAAGATTTCCCGGCGCATTGATACTAGAGGCGGTGTAGTTTTGATCCCAAAGCACCTGCACGCGATAATCCCCATCGGGAAAGTCTACTAGTACGAGGTCCTCATTACTATCTAATTCGTCGCTTTCAGTATCAAAATACATGAGCTGCTCAGGATCCCAGCCTTCGATATTTTGGGCAAAAATATGATTTGTACCTCGAGGCCAAGTTTGCCGGCGAGGTTCTCCTCTTTTGGCTTCACTGATAAATAGATATAGCCTGCCATCGGGCAAGAAGGCATCTTTCATTGACTGATCTAGCCTGACAGATACCTTAAGCGTATGGGAGCTGCGTTGGGCGAAGCCCGAGGAAAGAATTATTAGACCTAATAGGGTAAATAGGAGAGCTTTTACATTCATGACCGCTGGGGTTTATAGCGGCATATTAGGCAATATTTTTGGCTCCTGCGGCGCAGAACACGGGAATTTGTGAATGCTGAATATCGAATGATGAATTTCGAACTTT
>CAZHOC010000650.1:0-4120 GCA_964534295.1 uncultured Bacteroidia bacterium
CCAAACGTATGGCATCTTCAGGTACTTCTAAGGCGTCAAATTGACTTTTTAGTAGGCTGACAGGCATATAATGATTCGCTCTTTTGGCCATGCGTTCGGCGATCAGCGAAAAATCCCCGTCCAAATAAGCAAATTGTACATAGTTGCCTAGATCCGCCCCTAGACGATCTCGATATACGTGTTTGAGAGCGGAGCAAGCCAAGATGCCACTTTTGTTTTGCTCATGATGCTCAGTGATAAGTTGGTGCAATCGGTCTAGCCATGGCCAACGATCTTCATCATTAAGCGGTTGACCTGATTCCATTTTTGCGACGTTTGCTGCAGGATGAAAGTCATCCGCATCATAAAAGGGCCAGCCAGTTTGGGCGGAAAGGCCTTCACCTACGGTGCTTTTGCCGCTACCAGAGACACCCATGACGATTACAAAAGTGGGATTCACGAGCCTGTACGTAATTTGTCGATTTCAGAGAGGATTTCCTCTGGTTGGAGATAGGTGCTTGCTTTGAAGTCTTTGTAGCTTTGGCTTGCAGCCGAACGGTTAATCGCAAAGTCGGACCACTCATATAACTGCCAGCCGAGGCCTCGCTGGATGGTTAAGCGATCAATGCTTTTTTCAAAAGTGGCCTTGGTCCGAGCCGTAGCATAATTGAGGCCGGCTCCCATAATACCCGGTCCCGTACTTTGCTCATAATCAAGGATATGGGCTAGTTCATGACCGATGATCCCAATCTTGCCATTGAAGCTAATCTCATCAATGTGGATCTGACAGTTGTCCGAATTATTGATAAAGATTTTGTAATGCCTGCGGCCCTGGCGTTGAAAAACCGAAGCAGGCACTGGGCGCGCTGCCATAGTGGTTTTGATGGGCTGCTCTACAAATTCAATGGGTACTTCTTTGAGCTCTGGATAATGGCTCAAAGCAATCAGGGTGGGAAGTTTATACTTCTCCGATAAGGTTTTTTGAGAACCAAAATCAGCATTGAGTTGTGCGATTTTGTCATTGTCAAACTGTGCCTTCTTGAACCATTTCCTTTCTCCAGGGAGATGAGAAGTCGTTCCGCAAAGCAGGACAAACAACAAAATCGCACTAGTCCATCTCAGGATCATATCGCTCTTTGAATACAGTATCTACTTTATTTATCGCTTTTACGCGAAAAATGTTGCCTTACTTATTCTTCTTCGCCCAGCTATCGCGTAAGGTCACCGTACGATTGAAGACCAATTTGTCCTCAGTTGTATCGGGATCAAGCGCATAATAGCCTTTGCGAATAAACTGGTAATGCTTACCGATCGCAGCGTCTTTGAGACTCGGTTCTGCCTTGACATGAGGCAAAACGTTCAGAGAATCTGGATTTAAAAAGTCTAAAAAGCTTTTATCCTTATGACCATCAGGAGCCTCATCGCTGAAGAGACGATCGTACTGACGTACTTCCACGTCGATCGCATGTGCCGCAGAAACCCAGTGCAAAGTACCTTTGACTTTGAGGCCAGAGGTATCAGATCCACTGCGAGATTCGGGGAAGTAACTACAGTGTAGCTCAGTGATCTCTCTAGTAGCCTCATCCTTGACAAAATCGTCGCATTGGATGATATAAGCTCCTTTGAGGCGAGACATACGACCCGGTCCTAGACGGAAAAACTTCCGCGGAGGATCTTCCATGAAGTCAGTACGCTCGATATAGATCTCACGGGAGAAAGGCACTAAGCGACTACCGCTTTCTGGATCTTCAGGATTGTTTTCGATCTCCATCTCTTCCACTTGACCTTCTGGATAGTTAGTGATCACCACTTTGAGGGGAGCACTCACCGCCATCACACGGGTAGCTACCTTGTTTAGGTCTTGGCGGACACTAAATTCTAGGAGAGATAGATCAATCACATTATCACGACGGGCGATACCGATACGGTCTGCAAAATCCCGAATACCTGCAGCAGTATAGCCACGACGACGCATACCCGAGATAGTCGGCATACGAGGATCATCCCAACCATTGACATGACCTTCTTCCACGAGTTGGCGTAGTTTACGCTTACTCATGACGGTATAGCTGAGGTTGAGACGGGCAAATTCGATTTGCTGGGGAGCGTAGATACCTAGCTCTTCCACAAACCAATCGTAGAGCGGGCGATGCACCTCAAATTCTAGCGTACAAATAGAATGCGTAATGCCTTCGATGGAATCGCTTTGTCCGTGGGCCCAGTCGTACATCGGGTAGATACACCATGCATCGCCAGTACGGTGGTGAGTGCGCTTTAGGATGCGATACATGATAGGATCACGCATATGCATATTGGGGCTACTCATATCGATTTTTGCCCGTAGTACCTTTTCGCCTTCGTCGAACGCTCCTTCTTTCATTTTGGCAAAGAGATCCAAGTTCTCTTCGACTGAGCGTTCCCGGTAAGGGCTATCTGTACCCGGAGAAGTCGGTACGCCACGCATCTCTCTGATCTCCTCTAGAGTGGAGTCATCGACATAGGCTTTGCCTTCTTTGATCAGTTGTACAGCCCAATCGTAAAGCTGTTGAAAGTAGTCCGAAGCATAAAGTGGTTGACCTTCCCATGTAAAACCTAGCCATTGCACGTCTTCCATAATGGAGTCCACATATTCTGTGTCCTCCGTTACTGGATTGGTGTCATCAAATCGAAGGTTGGTCTTGCCACCATATTTCTGGGCTAGCCCAAAGTTCAAACAAATTGACTTTGCGTGCCCGATATGGAGGTAACCATTGGGCTCGGGGGGGAAGCGCGTATAAACCCGTCCGTCGTACTTCGCAGTCTTGAGGTCTTCCTCAACGCGAGTCTCGATAAAGTTAAGGGATGCGCGAGCCTCTTTTTCGCTCATGGAGATACTTTCCTTTGGTTCAGTAAAAAATTAAATTATAGAAAGGCAAATATCCTGCCTTCTATGATTTTTTCCTAACGGCCTTTCGCAGTAAACCCTCTTTTTATGAATTGACCACTTAAACTAAACGCTATCTTATGAAGCTTTCACGAACGCTACTCCTTTTTTGCCTAAGCTTATCGCTCTATCCAGCGATACTTTGGGGGCAATCACCACAGTCTATGACCTATCAGGCCGTCATTAGAGATGCCGGGGCTTTGGTGACCAATGAATTGATCGCGGTGGAGTTTTCTCTCCTTCAAAACGGAATCGAAATCTACAAGGAGACCCATGCTCCTACTACTAATGATTATGGCCTTTTTACTGCGGTGATTGGAGATGGAGCTGTGCTAAACGGGGACTTTGCTTCTATTGATTGGTCTTCAGCTGATTACGAACTCAAAGTTCGGGTAGATATTGGGGGAGGCTTTGTGCCAATGGGAGAAAATGCCTTGCATAGTGTGCCTTATGCTTTGTATACCCAAAAAGCGCATGAGTTGGACAGTCTCCCTTATGTGGCTGGTAATGGAATCCAGATCAATGGCAGTACCATCGAAAATACAGCACCTGATCAAAATGTAAATATCACAGGAGGCGGAGCGACCTCAGTCAGCGGTAGCTATCCCAACTTTACCATCAGTTCGACTGATAATGTAGATGATGCAGACGCTGATCCCAATAATGAATTTCAGACGCTAAGTATTTCGGGTACTACACTGACGCTTTCTGATGGAGGAGGGACTGTTAGTCTACCTGCTCCCCCTACATACACTGGTGGAGCCGGCATTAGTGTTAGTGGGACAACCATAAGCAATACTGGTGATACTGATGCCTCTGATGATATCACAACCAGTACTGCAGCTAGTGGAGATTTGAGTGGTACATATCCTGCTCCTACCGTGGCCGGTATTCAAGGTCGTAGTTTTAGTGCGGCTGCGCCGAACGCTGGTCAGGTGCTTAAGTGGACGGGGACAGAGTGGGCTCCTGCAAATGACAACGCAGGTTCTAGCGTTTGGGCTACCAGTGGAACCACTACATATTACAATAGCGGAGATGTAGGAATTGGTACCTCTAGCCCAGATGCTAGTTTAGAAATCTCGGCTAATGGTACTTTGAGTGATCCGCAAATCCGTTTACATGAAAACGGCAACGACTACGCCCGGCTAAACTTTGAGAACAATAATGGTTCAAACTATTGGTCTATCGCCGCCTATGTTGCCTCCAATGTCCAAAACG
>CAZHOC010000651.1:0-4117 GCA_964534295.1 uncultured Bacteroidia bacterium
CTTATACTACCTTATTCTTTGATGGCAATGATTCTACCGCCTACCAAGGCAAAATGCTAAAGTCTCGCACTTATCTCAATAAGTCTTATGCCGAGGCCTTCACCAATGGTGGCACAGCTACCTATGGTAACAAATACCTCGACTGGGAATTCAATGGTCATACCGAATCATTAGATGGAGGATGGCATGGTGCCGGCAATAATCTCCGCATGCTTCGCTATGCCGATGTCTTATTGATGTTTGCAGAAGCAGAGTTTATGCTAAACGGCTCTTCGGGGGCAGCATTAGACGCTATTAACGAGGTGCGCGCTAGAGTCGATATGCCAGCCTTTACCAGCATCACTATGCAGGATATTGAAGACGAACGTGTTAAGGAACTTAGCCTTGAACGGACCCGTTACTTTGACTTGCTTCGTTGGGGAAAAGTGAAAGAGAGAATCGTTGATAATCCTGACCTTAAATCTGAAAGTGCCGGTACCGGTGCTTATAAGCCAGGGCGGGAATATATCGCAATACCTCAAAACGAAATTGACGGGAATCCGAACTTCAAACAAAACGAAGGTTATTGATTGGGTTTAATTATTTAAGTAAATACACAGAGGTCAGGCTGTCCTTTCGATAGCCTGGCCTTTAATCCTTTTTGCTGTGAGTAAGACTTTTTCCATTAGATTAAAGAGTTGGGCGACCATTTTGGGGCTCATGTTCTTTTCTTGGTCCTGCAATCCTTCCGATGAAAGCACCACTGACCAAGGCCCCGTATTTCATTCCGTTGCAGCTACTCAATCTGGTCTTACTTTCTCTAATCAGGTCCTAGAAAACGATACCCTCAATTACTTTAGCTTTCCCTATCTCTATATGGGTGGGGGCGTTGCCGTAGGCGACATTGACAATGATGGCCTGGCCGATGTCTATATGACCGGCAATATGGAACCCAATAAGCTCTACCTAAATAAAGGCGGGCTCAAGTTTGAAGACATTAGTGTGGCTGCGGGAGTGAGTGGCGACAAAAGATGGTACACAGGCGTCTGCATGCTCGATGCAAACCAAGACGGCTGGCTAGATATTTATGTTTGCGTTTCTGGCAAATACGGACCATTTGAAAATCAACTTTTTATCAATAATCAGGACCGAACCTTTACGGAAAGGGCTGCCGAATATGGCTTGGCTGATACCAGCACCTCCATTCAAGCTGTTTCTTTTGATTATGATGGTGATGGATTGCAAGATCTTTTTGTCGCCAATTATCCTCAGGTACCGGTTAGTATGGGCAATGAGTACTATTATCAAAAAATGCGGGATAATAAGTATTCGGAATCCGCCCATCTCTACAAAAATATGGGTAATGGCAGCTTTGATGATGTTACCCAAACGGCTGGTGTGCAAAATTTTGGTTTGAGTCTAGGTGTGGTAGCGGCAGATTTTAATGAGGATAATCTCATTGATCTTTATGTCTCCAATGACTTCAATGTCCCGGATTACTTTTATCTCAATCAGGGTGACGGCACCTTCGGTGAACGCTTATCCTCTTCCTTTCGTCATACTTCAATGTTTGGGATGGGCCTAGACGCCGTGGACTTTAACAATGATGGTCATATTGATCTCGGTCAAGTCGATATGACGCCGGCAGATCATAAAAGAGCCAAAACCAATATGGCCAGTATGAGCCCTGAAACCTTCTGGCAAGGCATAGAACTTGGATTTCATTACCAATACATGCAAAACAGCCTCCAACTCAATCGAGGCAATAATGCAGCGGGGCTTCCACAGTTTAGTGATATCTCCCGCTTTACTGGCATGGCTACAACTGATTGGAGTTGGGGGATTCAATTTGCCGATCTCGACAATGATGGATGGCAAGACGTTTTTATCTCCAATGGAATGAAGCGTGATGTCAACAACAATGACGCAAATGTCCAATTTAAAGAAGGCAACTTCTTTAAGGAGTATAAACCCGATTATAAGCTCTTACCCAGTGAGCCAATCCATAATTACCTATTCCAAAATCAAGGCGGAATCAATTTCTTAGACGTAGGAGAAGCCTGGGGGCTTGATAGTAAGGGGTTTTCAAACGGCTTCGCCTTTGGAGATTTAGACAATGATGGAGATCTCGATTTGCTCGTCAATAATTTGGATGAACCAATGAGCCTTTTTGAAAACCTCAGTGAGCAAAACGGAAATAATTATTTGCAGCTAAGCTTTAAAGGCCCTGAGCAAAATCCCTTTGGCCTAGGCGTAAAGGTTTTTTTGCACACTCAAGCAGGCATTCAAAAGCAAGAACTATCTCTCAGCAGAGGTTTTCAATCAAGCGTGGCTCCCAAAATGCATTTTGGCTTGGGAATGACGGAAGTTATAGACAAACTAGAGATTCTATGGCCCGATGGAAAATACCAATCAATAGAGCAGCTTACTGGCAATCAGAATTTACAAATCAATTATTCCGAGGCTACCAATAGGGAGCAAGCTCCCCCGTCAATTAAGCCTTTCAAAATAGTTAGTCAAGACGCCAAACTGGATTTTCAACATATTGAGGATCAGTATGATGATTTTCTAAAAGAACCTTTGCTTCCACATAAAAATTCCGCCTATGGGCCAGCGGTTTCTGTAGGAGATATCAATGAGGATGGCTTCGATGACTTCTTTATTGGCAATGCCACCAATGCCAAGGCAAGGATGTATCTACAAAATCCTAATGGAGCATTTTCACTGCTGCCGGGGCCATGGGAAGCGGATAGTATGTATGAAGACCTAGGTTCTCTCTTAGAAGACCTAGATGGGGATGGAGATGTAGATTTGATCCTTACCTCAGGGGATAATAACCCCTCGAGAAAAAAATATCATCACTTAAGGATTTACCTAAATACGCCGGAGGGATTTATTCGTAATGATCAAGCCCTACCAAAACTAAATCTCAGTGGACAAGAAATTAGTGTCCAAGATTTTGATAATGATGGGGATCTTGACCTGTTTGTTGGAGGCAGATTGAGACCGGCTCAATACCCGCTTCCCGCCTCTAGTTATCTCTTGCGCAATGATGGGGGAGTGGATGGACAATTAACTTTTTCTGATGTTACCGCAAGTCTGATTCCAAGTCTTAAGGAAGTGGGCTTAGTTACCAGTTCCCTCTGGGCAGACTTTAACGGAGATCAAAGGCCAGACCTAATCATTGCCGGGGAATGGATGCCGATCCGCTATTTCCAAAATAAGGGAACGTTCTTCGAAGAAGTCTCCCTAAACGGACTCAAAAACAGCGAAGCTTGGTGGTATAGCTTGGAGGCCCTGGATGTAGATCAGGATGGCGATCTGGATTTTATCGCTGGAAACCTTGGCCTCAATTATAAATATCGTGCTAGTGATAAATCCCCTTTTGAGCTCTATGCTAATGATTTTGACGAAAACGGCTCTCTAGACATCGTCCTAAGTTATCAAAAGAAAGGTGAGTTATTACCGGTCCGTGGTCGCGAATGTTCTTCCCAACAAGTACCGGCCTTGGCAACCCGTTTTGAAACCTATCAAGCCTTCGCAAATGCAGATTTGCCAGAGCTCTACGGTGAGCATATGCTAGAAAATGCCCTTCACCTAGAAGCCAAAGATTTTTCTAGTGCTTGGTTTGAAAATAGGGGAGAAGCCGGTTTTGTACGCCATAACTTGCCTAGCATGGCTCAGCTTTCCTCCATCAATGCTATTGAAGTTTTTGACTACAATGAAGATGAGTATCCAGACCTAATGCTGTTTGGTAATCTTTATGGTTCAGAAGTAGAAACCCCTCGTAATGATGCTGGTCTGGGCCTTGTATTGCAAGGAGGTCCCCAAGGACAATGGACAGCCATTCCGGCAAGCGAAAGCGGATTATTAATTTCAGGAGATGTAAAACAAACGGCTCGCATGAAATGGGGCCCCAGTCAAAAAGAAGCCTTTTTGATTGGACGCAATAATGAAAGCCTGCAGCTGGTGTTATTTCAAAGATAAACTAGGCTGTACCATAGTCTGCATCATAGCCAAACCCTTGATCAATAGGTTCCCATAGCTCGATTTTGTTGCCCTCTGGGTCAAGTATCCAACCAAATTTACCGTATGGATAAGTTTCCGTTTCTCCCACTACGGTAACACCTTCCTTTTT
>CAZHOC010000652.1:0-4107 GCA_964534295.1 uncultured Bacteroidia bacterium
ATCAGCGCTACGAATTAGAGTACAAATACACTACCTGGGTGGATACAGAAACACGTTGGGCTTACCCACGTTTGCCTTTCGATAAATTGGCTGAGAAGCTTAATGCCCAAGAATTTAATTCTCTTTCTTGGCAAGGAGATCGCATCATGGATACTGGACCACAACTGAGGTTAAGAGGGGAAGAATTAGATAAGGCGGCCAGATTTGATCATCCCTACAATCGAGAGATCTATCCTTCCAGCTTGAATCCAGAAGTCTTCAAGGCCATCATTTTTAGTCATTTCCGTACTTATTATGCGGGTACTGCTCCGCAGAACGCTTGGACCTGGGCTGAGATGCGAGCAAAGTCTAAAAACTAGATCCTTTACTTTACCCGAATCTGCTGGCCAATTTTGATGTCTTTGGCCTGTAGGCCGGGATTAAGACGATTGATTTGGTCTACACTGACACCATCATATTGCTTCGCAATGCCCCAAAGGGTATCACCTGATTTGACGGTATGATATTGGCCTGTTTTAGGTGCTTGTGGTCCGGCAGGACGCACTGAGCGAGCAGAGCTTTGTGCTCTAGCAGCACTTTCTGCTGCTTTGGCTTTGGCTGGAGTTGTGTAAATCTTAAGTCTTTGACCGGCTCTAATGCGATAGCGTCTCAAGCCATTCCAGGAAGCAATTTGACGAGAGCTTACCCCATAACGCTCAGCAATAGTACTCACTGCATCGCCCGATTTGACCGTATAGTAAACGAGTTTTCGACCTGCTGGAGGATCATAGGATTTTGTTGTAGAGCGAGTATTATTTGATCCTACATAGCGAGTGGGAATAGGTGCGATATACTGGTCTCGCTTACGGCCGTATTTATTTTTTATTGCGCTTTGATTCAAGGCAAATTTCTGTGCTGTGCGGGGAGGAACCCGCAATACATATGTCTTAGGGCTATAAGGGATGCGATCTAATTTTAGTTCAGGATTAAGGTTTTTGAGCACATGTACATCCGTATTGGTTTGAGTAGCCAATTCCTGTAAAGTGATGTCCATACGACTGATGTGTAAGGTATCCTGATGAAAGCTAAAATCTACATAGGTAGGGTAGATGTTGAGCAGGTGAGAATATTCAAACACATATGTAGCGGCAATAAAGGCAGGCACATATCCTCTGGTCTCCCTGGGTAGCCATTCGCGTACTTCCCAGAAAGTTTTTTTACCGCCACTTCTGGCAATCGCTTTGCGTACATTACCTGGGCCACAATTGTAGGAGGCTATGGCCAACAACCAATCGCCAAACTCTTTATGTGCTTCGCTCAAGTAACGCATAGCTGCCTTGGTGGCTTTGATGGGATCTTTACGTTCGTCCACGTAGGAGTCCACTTTAAGCCCATACAACCGGCCAGTCGAAAGCATAAACTGCCATAAACCGGTAGCTCCCACATAAGAACGAGCATGGGGATCAAGCGCGCTTTCTACTACTGAAAGATATTTGAGTTCAATGGGCATCCCCATACGATCCAATTCCTCTTCAAAAATGGGGAAATATACTCGACTCAGTCCCATCATACGGCTCACTTGCTCTCTTCTTTTGAGGGCATAGACATCGATGTAGCGTTGCACATAGATGTTGTAATCCATAGGGATGAGAGTGGGAAGATCGTAAAGCTGTTTTTGAACTTGTGATTGGGAGTATCTTGGCACTTCATCCGCGCGAAATTTACCCGTATTGTACAGGAGGGTATCATAACGAGAGGAAGAAGGATTGGTGTAAGTATAGTTTTCGTTGAAGTTGTCAAGCGGTTCAGTAACTACTTGCTCTTCAAGCATTTCCAAAAATTTGGAGCCCTTAGTGGTTGCATCTGGTTTGGCAGATGGGGGCAGGGCGCTAGCCGTGGAAGTATTGTTTTGTCCGAAGGCTTGGAAGGAGGCAAATAGAACTATGCCTATAAGAAAGGTCGTTAACCGCATGGCGTCAATTACAGAAGGTGTCAGTTCAGCTATCTAATGCTCGTCTAAAGATACGTCATTTATCCTTAGTTCGAAATGTGTCTGAGTTAAAATTTCCTTAATGGAATATATTTTGGCCGTTTATTTCGCGAGCTGCTTGGCAATTGCAAGGAGTGTTCCCTCTGCAAAATCATTTGCCATCAGCTGTAATCCAATCGGCAAACCGTTGGAATGAGTGCCCGCTGGAATGGAAATCGCAGGGCAGCCTGCTAGGTTGGCATGCACGGTATAGATATCGCTTAGGTACATAGCAATGGGGTCATCTTGCTTATCTCCAATTGGAAAGGCAGTCGTCGGAGCTGTAGGTGTAAGCAGCATATCGCAATCCTGCAACAAATTTCGAGTTGCGTCTCTGATTAGCCGACGTACTTTCATCGCTCGGGTATAGTAGGCGTCATAATGACCAGCTGAAAGGACAAAAGTGCCAAGAATGATTCTCCGCTTTACTTCAGCCCCAAAGCCTTCACTTCGACTCATGGTGTAAACCTCATTGAGGTCCTTGGCCTGTTCGCTGCGATAACCATAGTGCACCCCGTCAAAACGAGATAAATTGGAAGAAGCTTCCGCTGTAGTTAAGATGTAATAACAAGGAACCAAGTAATCCAGCAATGGGAAATTGACTTCCTCTACGCTATGGCCAGCTGCTTTAAGATCTTCGATACTTTGAAGCATGCTCGCTCGTACCTCTGGATCCAAACCAGGTGAGTCCAGGGCCTCTTTGATATAGGCAATTTTATAAGGCCCTTGATCATTGAGTGCCTCAATATAGTTGCTGACCTCTTTTTGCGAGCTAGTATTGTCTCTTTCGTCCGACCCTGCCATAAGCTGGAGCAAAAGAGCGGCATCTTCAGGGCTGCGAGTGATCGGTCCGATTTGATCGAAAGAAGAGCCGTATGCAATTAATCCCCAACGAGAAATCCGTCCATAGGTGGGTTTGAGACCGATTACCCCACAGAAGCTTGCCGGTTGGCGAACGCTTCCCCCTGTATCCGAACCCAGTGAAGCCAGACACATATTGGCAGCTACCGCAGCAGCCGAAGCTCCAGATGAACCTCCTGGTACCCGACTTGGATCTACTGGATTTTTAGCTGGGCCATAACAAGAATTTTCATTGGAGGAGCCCATGGCAAACTCATCACAGCTTTGGCGTCCAATGATGATGACATCTTCGTCCAATAAACGCTGCAGGGCCGTAGCGGTAAATTGGGAATCAAATCCATTAAGGATTTTAGAAGAAGCTGTGAGACCATGATTTTGGTAACAAATCACATCTTTGATGCCTAGGACCATACCCGCAAGTTTTCCCGCATTGCCATCAGCAATCTTCTGGTCGACTAATTGGGCTTGTCGTTTTGCATCTTCGGTATAGACCTCCACGAAGAGGTTAAGATCCTTTTGTGATTCGATCTGGCTCAAATAAAAATCTACCAGATCGGTACATTTTACCGATCCGGTAGCCAGATCTCGCTGAATATCAGCGAGCCTCGAGTAATTCATTTCGAAAATTAAGCTTTAGGCTTCTCGTCATCCATAGAGGAGACTTCTGCTTCGATTTCACGCTTGATTTCGCGAGATGCGTCTTTAAATTCGCGGATGCCTTTGCCAAGGCCTTTTGCGAGTTCGGGAATTTTCTTGGCACCAAAAAGCAACAAGATGACTAGTACAATAACCAGTATTTCCCAGGTCCCAAGACCTCCGATAAATAATAATGTCTTAGTTGTAAACATAAGATTAGCCGTTCAGCAATGAAACAAGGTTCTAATTCTTGATAACAAAGATAACAGATTTCCGGCCCCGAAAAAGGTCAAAGTCTGCTTCTCCTTTTTACTAATTGCGCAAGATGTATGCCATTTGTACGATTCCGTACTTATCCAAGCTCTTCCATACTTCTTCTCAGTACTTCTAGCTTGGCTTCTGCATCAGCTTGCTTCTTCTTCTCCATCGCCACTACTTTCTCAGGCGCATTGCTGACAAATCGTTCGTTAGCTAGTTTTTTGAGGACTTTTTGTAAAAATCCTTCGGTATAATCAATCTCTTTTTGGATCTTTTCTTTTTCCGCTTCAATGTCAACCGCTCCTAATGGAATAAATAATTGGTGAGCTTGAACACGCAGACTA
>CAZHOC010000653.1:0-4105 GCA_964534295.1 uncultured Bacteroidia bacterium
ATAATCCTAACACAACAACTAATGCCTAATATTCGCCATATTCAACAATTCCAATTAATTGGATATACGTAGGTGACCGAAATACCATTTTTCTTACATCCTATCCTCACTTTGCAAACGTTTTTTCTTGCAACCAGCCCTTGAGCTGAGGCAAAATTCGTTTTTCATACCTTCGGTAAACGCTTTGTTGGAAGTCTCGAACCCAGTCCAATTCATCATCCTTGAGTTGTTCCCAATTGATCAACTTTGGATCCAGTGGACAATAGCCCAAGGTCTCGAATTGTAACCAACCTTCTTGCTCATCTTCTATGCACAACAATAAGTTTTCGATTCGAATCCCCCAATGTGAAGCCAAATAATAACCGGGTTCTACCGAGGTCAACATCCCTACTCTCAGTATTGCCCCCGCACTGCCACTAGAGCCAGTACCAATTGCTTGTGGGCCTTCATGTACATTTAAACAATACCCTACACCGTGCCCGGTCCCGTGGCCATAGTTGAGATTGTGTTCCCAAAGAGAAGCCCGAGCCAATACATCTAATTGCTGACCGCTTGTCCCTTTTGGAAACCGAAGTCTGCTTACGGCTATCAATCCTTGTAATACTGCCGTGTAGGCCTGTTTCTGGGCTTCTGTTGGAACATTGGTCGCAAAGGTTCGAGTCATATCTGTAGTCCCATCTAAATACTGCCCACCAGTATCTATCAGCAATAGGCTAGCCTTTTCAATTTTCCTCTGTACCCTCTCATTCGGGCTATAATGGTTCATCGCTCCATTAGGACCATAAGCTACAATAGGAGAAAAGCTGGGCCCTAAATAAAGATCATCCTCCTTTCTTGAGGCTTCCATATGCTTCACCAACTCATACTCCCCAATGGGACCTTCCCCTAATTTATGTTCCCACCAATGCCAGCTGTTGAGCCAAACTAAACCTTCCTTATCATGCCGAGTACGAATGAAATCCATCTCTTTAGGATGCTTCATAGCCTTTTGCTGCCGGACATAGGAAGGCTTTAGCAACCAATTCTCTGCCTCCAACTGCCCAAAAAGCGCGGCATTTAAGCTCCTCGGATCACTCCATATGGGGTATTCTTCTTGCTGGGACAAAAAGTTTAGAATTTCGCCATAGTCATAAAGCTCTATGCCCTCCAAGCCTAACTCTTGCCTTTGCTCCTCCCCTAGCTTATCCAAATCAACAAACAAGACTGAGCGTTCGGCGGATAGCCAGAAAAAGCTAAAAAAGATCGGATTGTAAGGGATATCGCCGCCTCTTAGATTGAGTAACCAAGCAATTTCATCTAAGGCTGTTAATAGACAGGCAGTGGCGCTGGTTTTTTCGAGAGCCTTTTTTAGTTTTTGCAGCTTCGCAGAACGCTTATCTCCAACATATTTATCGGGATGGGAAAATATCGTAGCCTTTAGCGGCTCCGGGCGATCGTGCCAATACTCAGTCCAAAATTCCTCCAGAGCGACAAGCTCGAGATAGCCTGCTAGCCGAGTCTCCAAATGCTGCCAAGTCGAAATGGAAAACAAAGCCAAATCTCCCCCTACTTTCGCCCCATGCGGCATGCTTTCCAATAACCAATCAATATATTCTGCTTTATGCGGGACTTTTAAGCGGATCAATTCAAAACCAAAGGGCTCGATTTCGCGTTCGGCTTGGCCAAAATAACGCGAGTCCGTCCAAAGCCCAGCAAAATCCTGAGTGATCACCAATACTCCTGCAGAGCCGCTAAACCCGCTGATGGATTTGATCAATTGCCATTGGGGAGCTAGATATTCGTTATTGTGAGGGTCGCCCATGGGGATGACATAGGCATCCAGTTGCCGCTCTTTGAGTAGCGTGCGAATCGATTCAAGTTTCATGTAGTACGATATTCGGGTTTGAGACTGGCACCAATACCATATTGGGTGGGTAAAAAGATTCCTTCTTTTTTCACTTCTACGCCTTCGGCATATTGATATTTTAGGTTGAAGGAGCCATCCATATCGACAGCGTCTAGCAAAGGCAGTAATTGGGCAATCGAAGAAATTCCAATGCGGCTTTCGATCATACAGCCGATCATCACTTTGAGGCCGAGAGCACGAGCCTTCTTGATCATGCGAAGAGCAGGCGTGATGCCTCCACATTTGGCTAGTTTGATATTGATGCCGTGGAAGTACTCAGCGCAACGTTCAACATCCGCTTCAGTTTGGCAGCTTTCGTCCGCTATCAAAGGCAAAGGAGATTGTTCAAATAGCACTTTCATCCCCTCCCAATCATCTTTCTCTAGGGGTTGTTCTAAAAACTCTACCCCTAACTCCTTGAGTTTAGGGGCGATTTCAAGCGCTTGGGCAAGTGTCCAACCCCCGTTTGCATCTATCCTTAGGCTGGCATCAGTATGAGCTCTAATGGCTTGCATGCTCTCAAGATCATGCTCTCCGCCTAATTTGACCTTATAGATTGGCCATTGAAAACGATCAATACTAGCCAACAAATCAGGGATGCTATCCAAACCTAAGGTCATATTGGTGTGAGGTCCCTCCACCTTGGGTAATTCCAAGGCTTCTCTTAAAGTCTGCTGCTGCTTACGGGCCCAAAGGTCGTTCGCTGCAATATCTAGGGCAGTAAGGGCAAAGGGCTGCATGGCAAGCAGCGGCTGCATTTGCGCCCAAAACTCCGCAGGAGAAACCCAGTTAGCCTTTTCAATAGTGCTTCGATGCTTTTCGAGTAAAGCGATCATTTGTTGCAAATCTGCGCCAAAATAGGGATGAGCCGCAGCTTCTCCCCAGCCCGATAGTTCGCCATCTCGCAGCTCAACAATTAGACATTCCTGTTGGGTTTTGATACCGCGAGAAATGCGAAAAGGACGCGCGATCTCTAAATTCAGAGGATGAAGCAACATTTGCATAATAGCTCTCGTTTTGCTTGCTGTAGGGATAGGCCTGCTTCCAAACTTAAATAACTCCTCTTTGCTATGAAACAAGTTTTGCTACTTTTCATTTTCGCCCTATTTATTTCTCACTCCTACGCACAGGACGATCGTCTCGAAACTACTCAAGCGGGTAGAACAAATAGCGAATCCATGACCTCTGGCGAGAATATGTACGGTTCTGTTAGGACCTTCGATCGAAGATATCAAGGAGTGGATGGGAGTCCTTATTACTCTGATGTGTTTTCAAAAGGCACAATCTGGATGAAAAATGGTGGGATCAAAAAGGATGTGGCTACAGTCCTAAACCTCAGTGATAATCAATTAGAAGTATCAATGAATGGGGTCATCAACACCATCGCACTCAAATTGGTAGATCGATTCGAATTATTGGATTCAGTGGGTATCACCCGAGAGTTCGAAGTTCGTAGCCTTGTTACCGATAAAGGGGAGACCGAGGTCTTTGCGCTTGAAAAGGTTTACCGAGACAAGAGTATCCTTTATAAACAATACTACAAAGAGTTCCGCGCAGCGGATTACCAAGGAGCATACTCCTCTGATACTAGAAAGGATCAGTATATAGACCGAGTCAAATATTATGTTCAAGCGTCGGGGAGACCTACTTTTACAAGCGTTCGACTAAGTCGTAGCAGTTGGAGTAAAGTATTGGATATCCAAAAGAACGCAGTGAAGACTTTTTTGAAAAAAGAGGGTCTAAAGATGGAAGATGAACAAGACGCCATTGCGCTTTTGCGTTATTACGATAGCTTGTTTAAGTAGTTAGTAGCTAGTAAAAAGTAAGGATGTGGTCCATACATATTCTATTTACTCCATACTCACTGCTTCAAACTTTTCTGATTGACACCTCTATTAAGCTCACATGAAAAAAGGAATTCTTAGATTATCGGCCTTGCTTGCCCTTGGCTTCACTTTATTTGTTTGGTCCTGCGATCCGGCTGATTTACCTAGCATACCACCAAAAGCGAATCTGGACTTTGTTGTTGTAGACAATAGCTTTCAGCCACTCGAAAGCGCCAGAATCTATTTGTTTCCCTTTAAAGGGAACTACGATGCTTATTTGCTTGAAAACCCAGATGGTAATGGTAGTATCCTACCCAATTTAAATGCTCGCAACATAGGTGAGACTGATAGCGCAGGGCAGTATATTTTTACGAATTATGAATTACAGGGCAAT
>CAZHOC010000654.1:0-4105 GCA_964534295.1 uncultured Bacteroidia bacterium
GGCACTGAAAATGCGTTTGCCCTTTGGCTTACATCCTCATGCTAGCTACCTTTCTTATTTTGGACGATTGTGGCGCCTCTTATCGCTGCCATTCATACGAATAGAAGCGAGTGCCTTAGCGGCTAGACCTCCCTTAAAGCATCAATTCAAACCTGATTTTGCCCGTTCTATCCAAACCGATATCGCCAGATATTTGGGGATCCCTGCTACCGCTTGGCGGCCCGAAGACAAACATACTTATCTCCAAGTGCGAAAATTGACGAAATTTTAAGCCCCTAAAGATGGATGCGCCGACAAACTATAAACTCAGTGGAACTGTAATCTTTGATTTTGACCTGACGCTTGTCCCTCATGAGAGTCTGCTAGAGGTATTGGGCAGAGCCCTTAGTGAGTCCCATAATATGCCCTTATTTGAACGCTTGCAGAAGCCTCAGGCTCGAAAAGCAAATAGCTATTCTAGCTTAGCGGATCGGTTCAAGGCCTTGGCCGCCATTCGGATGCAACATGTCGCGGATTATTTTCTCGACATTATGCCGAGCTTGGATCCGCAATTACTCTGGCTCATCTCCGAATTGCAGGCTAATGGCGCTAAAGTCTGCTTGATTTCCAAATCTTATTGGGAATGGGTGGCTCCGATCGCCCAATGTTGGGGGATCAGCTCGGATCATGTCTGGGCCAACCGTTTTTATTGGTACCAAAATCGTATCCTCGGACCTAGGCTCTCTCCCTTGTTATTGGGTGAGCAGGGAAAGACAAAACTAGTGAGAAGGTTGGATCGTGCAGGCGCTCTGCCCAGACCAATTGTGATGGTCGGAGATGGCCAAGCAGATCTCAATGTTTTTCAGTCAGGCCAAGCGGATGCATTTATCCAAGCCTGCTACTTTCGCGAAACCCCCTTGTCCAAGCCTACTAGCCCAGCCAATTGGTATCAGGCGAGAACTATTTCACAAGCCAGCGGCCTGACTTTGGATCTACTCCAGGGGCAGTTTAGGATGGAAGGCATCTTAGGCTAATTTCTAGTCTATTATACAATGCGGTATGAATGCAGCTTAGCCTTTTGCATGAGAGTTCTGTTTTACTTCACCGCTTCGCGGAACGATTACCATGCCTAAAATTAGTTTGGATACGAGCGGGTTAAGCGTTCTGCGAAGCAGCAAAAAACGATATCAGCCCTAATATCTCCCTCCTAATAAGTTTGTAAAATCAGTAAATTGTGATTCTTAGTTAAGTCCTATCCTAAGTCTAAGCATGAAAACGATTGCCTCCTTTTTGCTCTGTCTTTTTATTTGCAGCTGCTTGCTCGGACAAGGAAATGACACTATACCCTATATGGGGCCGGGTGCTCCTCTAATCCAATACTTTAGTTCGCTTTCCTATCAAGCCGCTCCTCAAAATGCAATGATTACCCAAACGCCCAATGGGGTAGTTTATGTAGCGAATCAAGATGGGGTACTAGAGTATGATGGGGCCACTTGGCGGCTGATCCTTTTACCTAATCGAAGTCCGGTAAAAGCGATTGCTGTCGATCCTGAAGGGACTGTTTTTGTGGCCGGGCAGGCTGAGATTGGCTTCCTTGCTGTAGATTCAACCGGCCTGATGCAGTATCAGTCTTTGGTTTCGAAGCTACCTGAGAAATATCAGGATTTTTCCTTTGTAGAACGGATTTTTACTACCTCTCATGGAGCCTATTTTCAGACCTATCGCAATATCTTCCATTGGGATCAGTCTGAAATGCGGGTATGGGACTCAGAGTTCGGTTTTTTTCTGGGAGGAGGAGCAAATGATCATTTTTTTACACAGGAAATCACGCAAGGCTTGCGACAATCTCTGGGGGATTCTTCTGATTTGGTGCTCGAGGATGCTCCATTGCGAGAGATGGCTCTGATTAGCCTTGTTGCCTTACCCGATCCGGATAGTAGTACTTATCTCTTGTTGTTTACCAATGGCGATCTGATGCTTTTTGAAGATGGGAAGGCTTTACGCCCTTTTCCAGTTGATCCAGAAGTCAGTCAATACTTATTGGAAAAACAGGCAAACCAAATGTTACTGCTATCTGATGGCCGTTTTGCTTTCCCCACGATCCAAGCCGGGGTATTGATTATCAACCAAGCTGGCCAGATCGATCAGGTAATTGATAAAAAAGCGGGTCTAAGGAGTAATGAAGCCAGTTGGTTGTATGAAGATTTACAAGGGGGGCTTTGGATCGCGACGAGCAATGGACTGGCTCGAGTGGAGTTGGATCAGGCAATTACCTACTATGGTCCAGCCCAGGGCTTGGAAGCAGGAGCAACCCAAATGCTGCAACATCAGCAGCAACTGTATGTTGGCAATAGCTTGGGCTTGTTTCGTTTGTTCGAGAATGAGTCCTCTCCGCAGACTCCTTTCTTCGCTCCCGTACCGAAGGTTCCCGGCGGCTTCGCAGAGATGGTTCATGTAGAAGACAAAGAAAAAATATTTGTCGGTACCGTAGAAAGCTTGGGCATGATCTTCGAAGACGGCAAGCCAAGCAACTCAATGCAATTCCCCATTACCCAACTGCATACTTACCAAAAGCAGGCGGGGCATTTATGGATGGCTTTTCCTGATGCTATCGGTCTGATGAGTTATGATTCAGTTGAAGATGGTTGGTTTTTTATGGGAGATGTACCTGCCATTACTAAAAGCACAAGCTCTATCGTAGAAGATCAGAATGGTGCGCTTTGGGCTGGATATGGCTATGATGCGGTGACTCGCATTGATATCCCTAACATGGAGACGATGCTGGATACTGCTCAATACGATGAGTATTTTGAAATTTTTAGCTATAACCCCCCAATCAAAGTTTACTCTAAAGAAGCAGGGGTGCCTATTGGTGCCAATCAAGTTTACTATTTACAAGAGCAGTTATGGCTGGGTACTAATCAAGGCTTGAGACGCTATGATCCTACCTCGGACCGATTTGTGATTGAACCAGCCTTGGGACCGATCTCGACGGATACTACCTATGCGATTTTGCATCTATCGGAAGCAATTGACGGAACAGTCTGGATCGCTTATGAAAAAGCAGGAGAGTACGGTTTAGGTCGGCTAACTTTCAATAAAAAAGAGCCCGCTCAATGGGAGCCCAATCTCCTTCGCTCTCTGATGAACCCGATCGCTCCGACTACACTCTACGCAGACCCTGAGCAGGCTGAGGTGCTATGGATCGGCACTGGCCAAGGGATTTATCGTTATGATGGAGGACAAGATAGCGCGATCGCCATTCAGCTGCCTAGCCTAATCCGCGAGTTGGAAACCAATGGTCAAAATCAAGCCCTCGACTACGGCCTTGTGCTTCCTTATACTGCCAATGATCTGGAGTTTAGCTTTGCATTGCCCAATATGAGTGATCCAACCCGCTCCGAATATCAATTTCGTTTAATCGGCTTCGAGGAAGATTGGTCTGCTTGGTCAAAATCGAGTACTAAGGGATACACCAATCTGTCAGAAGGAGACTATACTTTCAGCCTTAGAGCTAAGGACAGTAATGGACTCCTCCATCAAACTACTAACTTTTCTTTCAGTATTCTTCCTCCTTGGTATCGAACTTGGTGGGCTAGGGGATTGTGGAGCATATTGTTTATCGGCTTATTTATTGGTCTCGCCATTATCTATAACCGCTGGCGGACGAATCAACTAATAGCCCAAAATCAGGCCTTGGAGGAAACTGTCCAACTACGTACGGAAGAAGTGCTCCTAAAAAATCAGGAGTTAGCTCAAACGCTCGATACCCTGAAAACTACCCAAGATCAGCTCATCATGCAGGAAAAAATGGCTTCCTTGGGCCAGATGACTGCGGGGATAGCTCATGAAATCAAAAATCCGCTCAACTTTATCAACAACTTTTCCATTGTCGCGGAGGAGCTAGCTGGAGAATTTAAGGAGGACCTAGATTCCTATCTCCAAAGCAAAGATCCTGAGGATTTAGAGCTGCTCATGGAAACCGCTGAAGGACTTAAACTAAATACGGGCTATATCCGCGAACATGGGGAGAGAGCTACCGAAATCGTGCGAGGGATGATGGATCATGCTCGGGGGACGGATGGGGAGCGAGTTTCTACGGAGATCAATCAGTTGGTGGAGGAGG
>CAZHOC010000655.1:0-4100 GCA_964534295.1 uncultured Bacteroidia bacterium
CAAACGTCTTCGGCTGCGTTGAGTACGACAGAAGCAAATTGCCCTAATTCATCATTACGGTCTGCCTGCATAGGTTGGTTTTGTACCTGACCTCCAGAAGAAGCCGCATCTTCTAAAACGGCCATAGGATCACCTCCCAGTAAGAGAGCGATCACTGCAATAATAATGGTTCCAATGCCGATTCCTCCCGCTCGACGCATATTACGGCCACCGCCGCCACGTCTACGGTCTTCAACATTGGAACTACCTTGTCTTCCTTGCCAACGCATAGTGTGTAGTATATTTGTTTGCTAGCCAATATAGGCATTGCAAATCAGAATTTACACATTGGCTAGGCTACGCTTGGCGATTTCGCTGATCACTACTTCAGCATGCTCACGCGAGTTTTCGATAAACCATTTGCTAGTATGCAGGCCGCCGCAGACCGTACCGGCTAGAAATACATTGGGAAGGCTACTCTCAAAGGTTTCCTCATCACGCTGCGGTAGACGCAAGGCATCATCACAAAGCTCAATCCCCACTTTTTGGAGCCAACTAAAGTCTGGCTGATAACCCGTCATCGCAAAAACGAAGTCGTTTTCAAGCGTGATAGTGCCTTCTGGAGTATTTAGGTCGATCTCCGTTTCTCTAATCTCTTTGATGGTCGTATTAAAGTAGGCTTGGATAGAACCCTCCTTGATACGATTGTCGATATCGGGTCGGACCCAATACTTGACGCGATGACTTAGCTCGGGGCCGCGGTGAATCAGGGTTACTTCGGCGCCTTTGCGCCAAGTTTCTAGCGCGACATCTACCGCCGAGTTCGCAGCACCTACTACTAGGACCTTCTGATCAGCGTAGGGATGAGGATCGTCATAGTAGTGCTTAACCTTGCTGAGTTCCTCACCGGGTACCTCTAGCATATTGGGATTATCATAAAAGCCTGTCGCCAAGACAAGGTGCTGAGCGAGATAAGTCGCTTTGCTGGTTTGGATTTCATAATAGCCCGCTTCAGTCTTGCTGACTTGTTCTACGCGCTCATAAGTGTTGACTTTGAGCTCAAACTTCTGTTTGACGCGACGATAGTATTCTAGCGCTTCCTTACGAGTGGGCTTATCGTTGTGGGACACAAAAGGCACTCCTCCGATCTCTATTTTCTGAGAGGTAGAGAAGAAGGTCATATTGCTAGGGTAGTGGTAAATCGAATTGACGAGGCAGCCTTTCTCCACGATGAGATAATCTAGCTCTTTGGCCTCCGCCTCAATCCCACAAGCCAAGCCAATCGGACCCGCTCCCACGATCAAGACATCTAATATATGTTGATGGATCATATTCTTTAAAGTAGTTAGTACAGAGTATTAAGTCGTAAGTATGGATCTGCCAAGCGTGTACTGAATACTAGCTACTAACTACTTAATACTCTTCTACAAAGATACGCAATGTAACTTTTGTTGGCTGTCGTGTTACCTACCTTTGTAAGCACGAAAACCTATGGCTGCAAAACCTTCTCCGCAAAATGCTTTTATGGACCTTTATCGGCCCTTGCACGAACGATTTAGTCGTTATTGCGAAGCAAAAGCCTATGGGAAGATGGACGCCAAGGATTTGATGAGTGAAAGTCTCTTGCGTGCTTATGAGGCTTTTGGCACGCTTAAGGATCGGGAGGCTTTTTTGCATTTCCTCTTTGGCATTGCGCATCGTGTGCTGCTTAACCACATCAGAAGGCAAAAGTTTAAGGCTCCTTTTGATGAGGAGGCCGCCAGGCAAATGCCCACGCATGAGCGTTCCCCGGAGGGGGCCGCCGAAAGATACCTCTTATATAAGGCCCTGCAGCAACTCCCTGATGCGCAAAGAGAAGCCTTGATCCTATTTGAGATCTCGGGCTTCTCCATCAAGGAAATTGAGCAAATCCAGCATGCTGGTAAATCCGCTGTCAAGGCCCGCTTGGCTAGAGGACGCAAAGCCCTTGCCAACTTATTAGAAGACCATTTAACTCACCAGTCCTTATGAATGAGCAAAGATCAAACCTAGACGCGCTTTTGGCCCGGGCCCGTGAGGGAGCGCCTTTGATGACTTTGTCTGAAGTGGAGACTTTGTTGGCGGACGCGCCGATGAGTCCGACTCCTGCAAAAGGGACTACAAGCCAGTTTATCATTATGATTACCACATTGATCAGTATAATCGCCCTCAGTTTATTTGTCAGTTTATCGCCTCAAACCATCGAGGAGATGGACGCTTTTCCGCCCTTACAACTCAAAGAGACCCAATTAGCCCAATTAGGGATTAGCCTTGAAGCCGATGAAATTCATTATGGCGCAAAGGTGCCCTATTTCGGTACTGTAGAACTCAAGCTAAATTATACGGGGCAATTGGGCTCTACTACTTGGCGCAAGTCTCATGTGGTGGAGCGGGCAGCTGATTGGCCTGAGACCGATTTTCATCTGCAATCGATCACTAAGGCCGATGGACGCGTGATATTTGCGCGCAACGATAGAGAACCGGCTTATCTTTTCAACGCTTATGTGCCTATCAAAATCGCCTTTCCTGGAGAAGATAGTCTGACCTTTTGGTTTAGCCCTAGGGAGGCTCTATGGCAGCTTTTAGAACCCGAGCAGGCTGATTTATACAGAGCTTACGCCTTAAAACTCTTAGGTGGGCAAGGTGCCGATCCATTCGTCCATACCCCTTTTCAATCTGTGGATGCTTTGCGCTTGGACGATGCCGCTCTTAATCGCCTTGGATTTACTTTTGGGGATACTACGCTGCATTATGAGGCGGCTGTGCCTAATGGTAATAACTTGGTCTTTGACTTTGGCGAGCGGATGCAATGTATCTCTCATGAAATAAATCCAGATGATGGGACCGAGACCCATAAGCAGCCTTATCCTCAATTTGTTTCCGATACAAGCGGTTTTCAAAGCTTTCGTTGGAATACAGGGGGAGAAAGTCCCCAGAAGGTATCTCCGGCCTATTTAGGTAAGGTTCGCCATCAATTAGTAGCCGTTTGGGTGGAGAGACCTCATTTAGGTGAACCCTATTTGTTTTGGTTTGAAGCCGATGAGGTCTTTCTTAAGACTATATATGGTAGTGAGGATGCCCCCTCCGGGGAACGCTATGCCACCTGGCTCAAAACCCAGCATCCGGGTTTGTTAGCGACCGATAATCCTATCCAGCTTAGTCCCAACCCTGCTCAAACTGAGCTTCGATTAAGTTTAGCTGATATTGAGGATCAATCTTACCGTTGGCAATTACTCAATTTACAAGGACAAGTATTGCGAACTTCTGATTGGATTGCCCCTAATAGTGCGATAAATATAAAGCTCGCTGGCTATAGTTCAGGAGTCTATTTGATGGTGGTAAGACTCCAAGATGGGCGTCAGTTTAGCCGTCAATTAATGATCGAAAATTAAATAGATATTAGCTCAATGGGGCCGCGGTTCGAAAAGGACTGCGGCCTTTGTGTTTTGGGATGACTTTGGTCACTTTACCAAAATTGGCATAGTAAAATGGATAATTTTTTGCTTGAACTATTACCATGTGTCGAAGTAAATAAATCTTTAATTGCAGCGAAATAGGCTATTTTTTGACTTAATTTGAGCTCATATGAAAGGTTACACATAAGTGTTATTTAGAATCATTCTAAATGTATTGGGCGTATGATTTCTTTCCACTCAGAACTTTGATAGGATATAGGAGGATATTAATTTGCGCGTCGATATAGAGAACCCTGTATTTACATACCCTATCTCGACCTTTTTTAGAGCAGGAACTTTTATGATAAAATTCATGTACGGTCGCACACTATTTCGCTTCCTCAGCCTCTTTTGTTTGCTGGCGCTCCTTACGCCCGCTCAGGCTCAGGAAATAAACCTAGAGCAAGGCCAAGAGTTATACAATGGGAATTGTGCTTCTTGCCATGCCGTCAACCGAAATCTTACCGGTCCCGCCTTGGGTGGCGCACTCGCTAAATACGCCAATGATAAAGATTGGTTGTATGAGTGGGTCAAAAACGCTCCCGCCCTCATCGCTAGCGGTGATGAAAAAGCGGTAGCCCTTGGAAACTGGGGTGCTGGTGTCATGCTAGCTTTCCCCACTCTCTCCAACGAGCAAATCGACAACAT
>CAZHOC010000656.1:0-512 GCA_964534295.1 uncultured Bacteroidia bacterium
CATTGATGTCGCTGGACTCTTGTTCGCGATCAATTTGCGTTTGCGTAGAAAAGGAACCATTGAACTTTTTCTTGCGACGAAAAAAACTTCCCTCAGCAGAACCTGAAACATCTCCGCTAGATTCAAGACTAAAACTGTTAAACTTTTCTTCTTCACTGGCGTCAATTTGGGCTTTGAAATCAATGGTCATTTCATCAACCCGTAAATAAGGGATGGGGACTATGGTCAAAATCGGGACGCTAAGTGAGTTTTGGATATCTCCGCTCTCGTAAACGAAAGTAACGTTGATGGCACTTTTGAGCCCGTCCTCGTCCTCAGTAAAGGCTACGCTATTGATAAACTCTACGGTAGCGTTTGCGGCTTGGACCTGCGCATCTACAGCAGCCATTAGGGGAGAACCAATAAGATCTTCAAAAGGAATTACGCCTAATAATTGTGTGGCATCTGATGTTGTTGACATGGCAAAAAATTAAATAGGTTAAAAGCTTATAGGCAGCTTATTCTGCCTCTCG
>CAZHOC010000656.1:548-4100 GCA_964534295.1 uncultured Bacteroidia bacterium
CTTGAACCCAAATAATTTCTTTGGCTGATTTTCATGAAAAGTATTGAACCAAGGTCCATAAAAAATGAACTAAGGACCAGATAGTTTGAACGAAGGAATTTGATGGCGGTCTGAAGGATTACAGCCTTAGCTAAAAATTAGCATGCATTGGTTTGTATCCTTCTTTTCCTACTCGCTTTTGGTATTTTTTGAGATCCGCTACGCGAACGCTTCTCCCAGCCTCCGATAAGCAAAACCAAAAGCTGTTTTCTACTCATTTTCTGGTATCGCTCAAATACTACGAAAAGGGCAAATTATCGACCTACCGAAACACCATATTTGTGAAAGCGTAAGCAAACACACAACAACAATTAAATCACAGATAATGCCAAACAACACGACAAATCCAAGAGGCCCAAACCAAGGGCACCTGGACCAGATTCGTAAGCTAGAAGCACTCTTTCTGAATCAAATTTCTGGCTTGAACTGGTTTTACTTTGACCTTGATCTCAAGCAGCACGGACCCAATCCAACGGATTATCGGACCCTAACTGCGAAAAACGAAAAATGGTTAGAAGAGATCAAAGAACAAGCTGATGGGAGTTTTAATTTTAGCATTCCTACGACTGCAAGAACTGCTGATGTACATGCAACCATCCTCAAGCATCTAATCTTGTTTTTGAGAAAGTATCAAAACGCTCCGCGTAAAATCTTGCAGCGGATTTTTGATGAAAACTTTCCCTCGGTGATTAACAACTCACAGGCAGATGAAGGGCGTATGGGTAAAGCAAATGAGGATACCCAAATTGAGCGCAAAGAAATATTCGACGAGCGCATTCGCTCGGAGGAATTCAGACTCAATGGCAAGAGCATCTTGGCCGAAGGGGACTCTTGGTTTCAACATCCACGTATCAAGCCAATTGGAGATACAGTAACGGATATTATCGATTGGCTTATAGACGAAAATCCTAATTACGCGATTTACTCTATGGCCGCTGGTGGCGACTGGCTAAGTAACATGATCAGAACCACTGATTACATTACCATGCTGGATAGGATTTCACCTGATGCCTTCCTCTTTAGTGGGGGTGGAAATGATATGATGGGTGGTTATAGACCCGCCAAACTACTGAGAAAGAAACTTCGCGATGGCAGCTTTCAAGAGACCGAAAATGATAAACTACTCCAAGCAGCCAAGGCCCGCTTGACCAAGGCTCGTATTGCCGGAAATCAATCCACTCTCTTTGACGAGACGAAGTATAAGCGTGGGCTGGAATTCTTGGGTCTGGAGTTTTTCAACTTCCTCAACGTAACCATGAGTCAATACTATTTGCTGGTAACAGAGCTTTCAAACTTGAAGCGCTTCAAGCACATCAAGTTCATTACCCAAGGTTATGATTTTGCGATTCCTTCGCCAAGAAGAGCCAAGAGGATTAAATACCGTAACTGGAAGCTCAACAAGGAAATGAATACCGGCCGTTGGTTACATGACCCCATGATCATGAAAGGCATCTTCGATGCCGATGATCAAGAAGCGATTGCTTATACCATGGTCTGGGAGTTCAATGAAATGTTGATCATGCTTAGCGAACACTTTGAGAATCTCTATCATGTCGATTGCCGCGGAACCGCCAAATCTGAAGACGATTGGTTTGATGAGATCCATCTAAACAGCGATGCATTTAAAAAAATCGCCGACACTTTCAAGCTTTGTATTGAGAGTACAGACAAGAACAAGAAGGTATACCGAGTCATCGATCATGCCTAAAACTAGGTTCAAGTGAGTTTTTTGTATCAATATGGGACCCTCGCTTATAGTGAGGGCCATTTTTATGAATAGGAATACTTATGCAAAAAGGTCAATACAAAGATTGCCAAAGAATTATCTATTGGTGTTGCATTTTAAGCTATGAGTAAAACTATTTACTCAGATTTCCTCTGCTTAGGTGAAAGGTAAAGCCTAATAAATAGTCGTTATAGCCATAGGTTGGCTCCGGATAAGAAAGGATGTGATGAAAAAATAACTCTCCGCTAAAAAAGATCCCTGGTATAATGCGAACTTCCACTCCCCCACCCCAAGCAAAATAATTGAGTCCATCTTCTCGATAAGCCTCGCCAGCAATCGATCTACAAGTACAATAGTTCCCGCGCATGAGTCCAGCCTCGACAAAAAACCTTCCGGGTTTTTCAAAGTCGGTTCCCCACCTCACAAAAGGCCCCAACAGCCACATATGTTCGTAGTCCAAAGCCGAGGCACGATACCAAATTTGGTTAATTCGCATCCCATAGGTCCAGTTTCTACCAAACTCCAAACCGATGGAGGTGCGAAGCGTGATTTCCTGTTCTAGGGCAAAGCCAGTATCATCTGACTCTCTTAGATAGCTGCCCCCCACCTGGCCAAAGACACCATAAAACTGCGCTTTTAAACTAAGGAGGTTGATTAAACAGAATGTAAATAGCAGAGCCTTTTTCATACTGCTGCTAGTTAGTCTTATTCGAGCTGGGTTTAAATGCCAAAAAATTACTCTTTGATCCACTTCCAGACTTGTCGTTGGCCTTGGTAAATCGCGCTGACTAGATAAGTCCCTGCGCTAAGAGGCAAATCAGGTAACTCGATTTGGCGTTCGCCGGAGGCTAACTGATAGGTATGCGCGTAAAACTGTTGTCCTAAAAGATTGCTAATCATAATGTCAACCTCACCCCCTCCCGGAATTTGTAGGTAAAGCATCGGTTTCTGCCCTGCGGGACTGGGATTGGGGCTCAACCAAAAGGAAAAGCGTTCCTTCGAAGGAGAAAAAGCCACTACGTCAGAAAGTGCCTGCTCACCATCAACTCCAACATATAGTAATTGATAATACTGGGTAATAGGCAGCGGATCAGTAATCAGCCATTGGCCATTGCCATCTCCTTCAGAGAACGATTGTATTGGGGCAAAGTCTATAGCATTGATACTCCTTCGGAGAACGATTTCCCCGCGTCCATCACCTCCCAGCAATTGCCAATCTAACTGAAAGTCTTGCCCTTGCTCCCTACCCGAGAAGAACCGCCAACTTACTGGCAAGACACAATTTGCGCTAGCCGCAAAACCTTGTGGCACACTTAAAGCCGGAGTTTCAATCACCGCCCCTGTACCACCGTCCCCTACTCCGCTGCCATTGGGGCAACCATTAGCAGGACGATTGATCCCTCGATTGCCTCCGTCTGCACTAGTATTAACGTTGGCTGGAAAAGGAGTAGAGGTCCAAATAACACCACCGCTGCCACCACCGCCGGGACCTTGGCAATCAAAGCCGATATAACTAGCGCCGCCGCCACTTCCTCCATCGGTAGAAAGACTAAGGACAGTGGGACCAAACGCATTTACATTGAGCAATATAGTGCCGCCAGCACCTGCTCCAGAACCTCCGTCGCTACCTATATTTGCGGGGGATTCCCCCTCAACTGAAATAGTAAAACCATTGCCTTCAATCACATCGGCAATCAAGAGTACAAGGCCACCGCCATTGCCTCCATTTACGACCGGGGTATTGTTGACATGACCAGCACCTCCACCTCCGCCCATGAACACAGATG
>CAZHOC010000657.1:0-4098 GCA_964534295.1 uncultured Bacteroidia bacterium
CTATCTGTTCGGCTCCAACATCAAAGCCAAGGGTTAAGCTCAGCGATTCGCTCAGTCTAACTTGCGTATAAAAGTTGTGAAAAAGCCGTAGGTGTCCTGGCCGATCCTCCCCGATAAAAGAGCTACTATTCAAGATTAAGCGTTCACCAAAGGTGTACGTCAACTGATGTCCCAAAGCGAGCATCTGCACTCCTTCTGGCCTTTGTATCCGTTGCCAACCATTCATGATCCAGGCTGCCGCATACCAGCGTCCGTCGCTTGAATTGTAGGATAAACGTAGGCCGCTATTATAATAAGGCGAGTTTTCTGCCCCTAGGCTCCGGCTCAGCGTCCAGCAATCAGCCCCAATCGCACTTTCAAAACCAATGTGGGAAGCAAAAACTCCCGCGTCTAACCAGATATCCTTTTCCTTACTTAGGCGGTAGCCTACATTAGCTTCAAAGATGTTTCTCAAGACTCCTGGCTCAGCAACTAAATTGGCATTGGCATAGGTACCCGCCATTAAACCAATCTTTGCTCGGCTACGACTTTGGGTATAATCCAATTGAATCAGCGCTAGATTAGGCGTAATCTCGTTGTGCCGGTTATGCGAATACAAAAAGAGTGGTAAAAGGTGATCCTCAGGCTGAGTATTTTGAAAAGCGTAGTAAGTTTCCAAATAGGCGCTGATCTTAATGGGGAGTTTTGACTCCTTTTGGGTTTGGGCAAGCAAGCAGAAACCGTTTAGAAAAAAAACGATCGCTAGGAGAAATTTCACATTCATGGGGGCTTATTTTTTGCGGAGGATCTTCACTAGTTTACAGCCTTTCTTACCGGTCAAATATTCTAAGACAAAGTTTTCTTCCAGATAGGAAATCGTCTGTGGCTGGCAGAGCATAGCGGTCTCTCCCACCTGCAAATTGACTACCTTCCGCTCTCGTCGAATATCGTAGCCTTTTTGCTGATTATAGACTAGTTGGTAAAACAAGCAGTGAAAGCTATAGCCATCAAACATCAAGGTGTATTGCTTTAGGTCAGGAAATTTCTTTTCCGTCTGATCCATCAAGAAACCATAATACTCGCCCGGGTAATCATTGTCTTTGGGCTCGTAAACCTTTTGGATGATGCTTTTATAAGGCCAGGCAAAAAAGAGGAGCACAAAGGCTACTTTCATCAAATAGGGCCAAGCCCCCTTTTCCAATTTTAGGAATTCACGGATGCCGTAATAAAAAAGCGTTAGGCCGAGGCCGACCCACATCGACATAATCGGATATAGCGAAGCATCATACCACTCCAACTTGGTCTGAGAGCTAGAAATGACCAACATCCACGAAAGCCAAGCCATCCAGAGCAGTGTATGCCAATCACGCCACTTTTTGAAGCGTGGGTGATAACTCACCAATAGGCCAAATAGCGCTGGCAAAAACCAATAGGAGTATTTAAGGTTGATCATGCGATCCCAATACCAAAGGTAAGGATGCAAATGGCCATCGCGGGTCTTAAGATAATGCCCGCCTAATTCTCCTTTTTGAAGCTTTTGTAAAAAGCCTGGAGCGTCCCATTCCCGATAGAGGTAGTATCCTGCTACGCAGAACGTAAAAGCCCCTACTCCAAACCAAAAGTGTTTGTCTTTGAGCAAGGCTACGAACTGGCGTTTATACAACACATAAACCAACATACCCGGTGCAAAGAATAAGCCTGCCACGCTCTTGGTCAGGGTTGCAGCCACCAAACTCGCTGCTAAGCCGTACATCCAACGTGGGTTTTTGCGTTCTCCCTGGAGATACTGATACAAACACCAAAGCGCCATGAAGCCCATAGCTGCTAATACACCGTCTTGATCTCCCGTTCGAGTCACATGGACATTGATAAAACCAGTGGTGGTCAGCAAGGCCAAGGCGGAGTATTGCCCATAGGCGCTACTTTCAAAATGTCGATTACCGATCCAAAGCATTCCCAGCAATAGCGCTAGTATAGTCAAAGCCACCGGTAAGCGAAGTGCCAATTCATTATAGCCCAAGACTTTGAAAAAGCCCGCCTGGATCATGCTAAAAAAGGGAGGCTTCAAATTAGAAGCTGAGGGACCTTCGGGAAATTGGTTATAGTTGTAGAGATATTCTCCGTAATGCGCCAAGCGGTAGGCCCGCAAGCCAAAAAAAGACTCATCAAAGTTTTTGAGAGGCTGCACATCGAGGTGCAAAAACAAAGGTCCGTAGGCAATCGCCAGGAACAAGCCCAAAAGGAGCCATTGAGACCATTTTTTTCCTTCTTTTTTTAGCATGGCAGGGCAAGTTACGTAATTTCCGCAATCGGGAAGCTTTCTTATCTTTACATCCCCAAAAGGATCCACCATCATTCCCTAAACTGACGATATACACTATGGCCCGTCCCCCTAAAAACGGCACGAAAAAGAAACCGAAGGCAAAGAAGCAGACGCCCATGATGAAACAGTACTTTGCGCTCAAGGCAGAGTACCCGGGGACCATCTTACTTTTTAGGGTAGGAGACTTTTATGAAACCTTTGGCCAAGACGCGATTGAGGCTTCGAAGATCTTAGGGATAGTCCTGACTAAAAGATCCAATGGCTCCGCCTCTGAGGTAGAATTGGCAGGTTTTCCGCACCATTCTTTGGATACCTATTTGCCGCGCTTGGTGCGTGCAGGTCGTAGAGTAGCGGTTTGTGATCAGCTCGAAGATCCCAAACAAGCCAAGGGCATCGTTAAGCGAGGGATCACAGAATTGGCGAGCCCTGGTGTTACACTCAATGACAAAGTCCTAGAGGCCAACCGTAACAATTATCTCGCTTGCGTCCATTTTAGCAATGCAAAGGAGCTAGGGGTAGCCTTTTTGGAGCTTTCTACGGGAGATTTTTTCTGCTTCTCTGGCAATACCGAGTATGTAGGCAAGATTATCAATACCCTTCAGCCTGCAGAGATCATCGTGGCTCGTAATGAGATGCGTCATTTTACCGGCGCCTTCGGCGAACGCTTCTATCTGAGTCGGGTAGACGAGTGGGTGATGCAGCCAGATTATACGAGAGAAAAGTTACTAGGCTTATTTAATACCAATTCTCTCAAAGGCTTTGGAGTAGAAGATGAACCCTTGGGTCAAATCGCTGCAGGAGCGATCATTCATTATCTCAATGAAAGTCGCCAAAACGAATTAGGCCATATCAACCGGATATATCGTTTTGATGATTCTCACTACGTCTGGTTGGATCAGTTTACAGTGCGTAATCTTGAGCTAATTCATCCCCTCCATCCAGATGGGAAGCCCCTAGTTGAGGTCCTTGACCAAACGCTTACCTCCATGGGGGCGCGTATGCTCAGGAGAGCGATCTTGCTGCCTCTCAAAGATATTGGACAAATACAACATCGCTTGGCGAGGGTGGAGACTTTTATCAAGCAGCCAGTCCCTTTGGATACCCTTTCGGGTCAGTTTGAAAAATTGGGTGATTTGGAGCGCTTAGCTTCTAAAGTGGCTACCCAACGGATCAACCCCAGAGAATCTGCGCTTTTAAGGGATTCTTTGGCGATGCTGCCCGCGATCAGAGAAACGCTCTTATCGTTCGGCACAGCCGCACTCGAAAAACAGGCAGGACAGTTTGCTGATGAGAAACCAGTACTAGAGGTCCTAAACAAATATCTGCAAGACGAAATCAGTGGGACCATCAGCGATGGCAATATCATCCGTGAAGGAGTTAATGCCGAGCTGGATGAACTGAGAGGGATCAAAAAGAATGGCAAAAGTCTTTTGCTCGCCATGCAGGAGCGGGAGATTGAAAATACAGGTATCACTTCCCTCAAGATTGGTTTTAATAAGGTATTTGGCTACTACTTAGAAGTAACCAATGCCCATAAAGACAAAGCCCCTGAGGAATGGATTCGTAAGCAAACCCTTACCAATGCAGAGCGATACATTACCCCAGAGCTCAAAGAATATGAAGAGAAGATCCTCAATGCAGAGGATCGGATCTTAAGCCTTGAGTTTCAACTCTATCAAGAGTTTGTGGGTCATTTACAGCATCATATCCATGCTATCCAGCACAATGCTCGCCAAATCGCAGAGCTAGATATGTTGGTGAGCTTTGCTTTGGTGGCTAAGATGCGTCAGTACTCA
>CAZHOC010000658.1:0-4097 GCA_964534295.1 uncultured Bacteroidia bacterium
ACTCTTATTGGTTTCACAAGCAAGACACCGCAATGCTTTGTTTTGGGGCGAGACCCTAGGCAAACAAGCTATTTTATACTGCCATACCTCTAAGGCGATTCGTGAGTATTCGGCCATTCCCAATCAAAAGGAGGTTACCGCTGCCTTCTACTTCACGCCCGCCTTTTCCTATGTGCAGGTGGGCCCTTCGGGCTTGAATTCTGAAGTGCTCGCACATGAACTTTGTCATCCTGAGCTTTTTGAGCGTACCGGCTGGTATCATCACGAATTCAACCTGCCAGTTTGGTTTTTTGAAGGCCTGGCCATGCAATTGGATCATCGCGAGAGCTATGGGGATAAGCGTTATGAGCGGATTCTCACCAGCGGTGAGCATGTTCCTGAGTTGCGAGAGATTGGCGATTGGCCCGGTTTCTTCGGCGGCGATGCCTTTGTCAATTATACCGTAGCTCGCAAGGAAGTCCAACGCTGGCTAAAGATCGTCGGTAAGGAGGGACTCTTCGAACTGATTGATGGCCTCGATGATATGGAAGATTTTGACAGCTGGTATCATCAGATAGAGGCTGAGAAAAGTGGGCAAGTAGCTGAGTAGTCTTTTAAAGTACATTCCATAAAGGCAAAGCCATAAGCCTATAGTCATGCCGGAATGCGAAGTATTGAGCATATCCGGTATCTTTTGTTTTCTTACTGCTTCGCAGAACGCTTGCCTCTGATCATATCGATTTTTTGTGCCCCTACGGATCGCATCCATTGATACCTTGGATTGGTCCTTGCCTTTCCCGAAAAGCAGCCCCAAATTTGCAGGACAAATTTTCAAGCCCCTGTTATGAATATTCCTGCCAATGATCCCAGCCTACGTTCCTGGGTTTCTATATCCGCTGATAGCGACTTCTCTCTCCAAAATCTGCCTTTTGGTGTCTTTAAAACCGATAAGTTGGCGCCTCGCATGGCCTCGGCCATTGGGGATTTTGCTATTGACTTAGATGCCCTGCATGAATTGGGCTACTTTGAAGAATTACATTTAGCCGAAGGCCTATTTTTGAGCGAAAATCTCAATCCACTTTTGGCCCTTGGTCAGCCAGTATGGCGTGCTTTGCGTCAGCGCCTTTCGGATCTCTTCAATGCGGAGAAAAGCCCAGAGCTCGCCAATCATCCGGAGTTTCAGGAGGCAGTTCTCTATCCGATGGATCAGGTCGAAATGTTGATGCCCGTTTATGTACGGGACTACACTGACTTTTATTCGAGCGTAGAGCACGCCACCAATGTCGGGACCATGTTTCGCGGTGCGGAAAACGCCCTCATGCCCAACTGGAAGCATTTGCCAGTAGGTTATCACGGTAGAGCCTCTTCTATCATTGTGAGCGGGACGGATATCCACCGCCCCAAAGGTCAGTACAAACCCGCCGATGCAACGGTTCCTCAATTTGGCCCTTCCCGTCTCTTAGACTTCGAACTGGAGATGGCATATGTGATCGGTACGCCGACTGATTTGGGAGATAGTTTGGATACCGCTAGCGCGGAACGCCACGTCTTTGGGCTTATGCTATTCAATGACTGGTCTGCGCGTGATATTCAGGGTTGGGAGTACGTACCCCTAGGGCCATTTTTGGGTAAGAACTTTGCCTCCTCGGTTTCGCCTTGGATTGTTACCTTGGATGCATTAGAACCGTTCCGCGTAGCGGGCCCCACACAAGATCCACCCGTACTACCTTACCTCCAATACGAAGGCGATCGCAATCTAGACATCGAATTAGAAGTCTGGATCGAAGCAGATAATGGTAGCAAGCAACGCGTCTGCCAATCCAACCACAAATACCTCTACTGGAATATTGCTCAACAAGTAGCGCACCACACCGTTAACGGTTGTAACCTAAATGTCGGCGATATGATGGCTTCTGGTACTATCAGTGGACCAGATAAGGGAAGTTTTGGTTCTATGCTCGAGATTACCTGGCGCGGTGCTAATCCAGTTTCCATGCCCGACGGTACCGAGCGTAAGTTTATCAATGACGGTGATTCCGTCGTCATGAAAGGCTGGACCAGCAAAGAGGGCGTGAGAGTGGGCTTTGGCGAAGTCAGAAGCAAGGTATTACCAGCGAAATAATTTGCTCGACGGGTACGGCTTGCAGGCCGTACCTACTTTAAAATATTTACTAATTCGCTAATCGATCGAATATGCCCTTCACCTGCGGGAGCATTTCGCCTGAGCCAAAGCGATTGAATGCCGCACTTTTGAGGCCCTTCAACATCTGATTTGTAACTATCTCCGACCATTAAGACTTGCTCTGCCTTTTTGTCGATTGCTGTCAAAAGGTAGCGATAAGCCTCACTCGAAGGTTTGATATGCCCAATGTCGCATGAAAAGAAGAAGGCCGAAATCCATTTATCCAATCCTAGGGTGTAGCAAGGTTTCTTATAAGGGCTAGCAAGATTTGAAAGCAGGTACAACTCGAAATTTTGGGAGAGGATTTCCAAACCTGGGGCGACATCCTCAAATAATTCAATTGCCTTTACCTCCTCGACGAGCTCCTTTTCTAAGTCTTTGATGGCTAGCCTATTTTGTCCTAAATAGCTTCCAATTTCCTCGAAGGAATCAAAATTTCGGGTCATGACCAATTTTCGATAATCCTCATAGGATATGAGATTGGCAGGCAACAATTCAAAAAATTGCCGATAAGGATTGGTTTCGCGGCCTAATCGTACTAGGGTGTCATATAGGTCAAAAATGATCGCTTCCAAAATGCTGTTATTTTTTGAAGCCTAGGAATCTGTTTCGATTAAAACTCACCACTTTTCTCAAGCGAGCTATGGTATAGATTGGCTTTGTTTTCTACTGCTTCGCAGAACGTTTGGCGCTAAAGTTTCCTCGGCAGGCTTCGGAATGACAAATTGATTTCTCAATTGCGTAGCTCTTATTTCCTCAATTGTCACCTTGAGCGAAGTCGAAAGGCCTTTGTTATTCTACCCTGCTTCGCAGAACGATCATCTCTTTAGACGTATGCAACCGCAAATCAATAAGACTGCATCTTCGCCTTAAAAAACTTCCCATGCCGAGTCAGGCTATAGTCCCAATCCGAAAATAAAGCTGGCGCCCAACGGGCATCAAAAACCCAAACCACATAGGAGATGTTGCGCTCATCACAATAGTTGGTGATCGCCTCGCCATAGGATTCATCGCTGATTACGGGTACGTGGGCTCCCCTTTCTTCTTCGCCAGCGAAGCCAATCTCGGTGAGAATCAAAGGATATTTTTCTTTGACGAAACCCCAATCAGCGGTCCATTGGTCGAGCCAAGGTTTAGGTCGTTTTTGGGGGTAGGGGTGACTGACATAGGCGATGCCTTCGGCCGCGATGGGGCGTTCCCTGACAGGGCGAAGATCATAAGCCCAATTAAAGCCTGCGACTAGGGGGATCCCTACGCCGCCATTGGCGCGGACGATCTCGATAATCTCCTCCATAAGCGTAGCCCATTCTTCCCAGCTGCATCGTCCCAACTGACCACGCTGAACCGTCGGTTCATTGAACAGCTCATAAAAAGCCACAGTTGGATTATCGCCATAACGCTGAGCGACGCTTCGCCAAAATTCGAAGGTCTGTTTCGTATCCGTCTCGTACATATCGTGCTGGTACAATTGAGAACGAAGATTGCCGATGCTATGCCAGTCGATGATGACGTACATGCCGTTTTGCTCCGCCCATTGAATGCCTTGGTCAAGCAGTTCGAAGTAGGCAGATTCCCCGCGTTCCGCGAAGCGGGTCGGATGCACGGGAAAGCGCACGAGATTGGCTCCCCAGCTACTCATCTCTTGAAAGTAAGCTTCGTTCCAATGACCTTTCTTTTCGAGATTGTCGGGATCTGAGGTGTTGAGACCGCGAAAGACAATGGTATCGCCATCAGGATTGACAAATTGATTGCCACTGACAGAAATGCGGTCTAGAGGGGTAGCGATGAGAGTTTGAGCAAGGAGGCAGGCAATAGCAATTAGGAGACTTCTCATGCCTTTAATGTATGAAAACTCTCCTAACTCTGGGACTGATGCGGACCAAAATTTCGTAGGCGATGGTATCGGCAGCCTCGGCTAATTCCTGTACCGAGATAT
>CAZHOC010000659.1:0-4097 GCA_964534295.1 uncultured Bacteroidia bacterium
TGTTTTGTCCTCTCCCGGGCATAACTCGTCGCGAGAAAAGTACAATTGGATTTTTCCTTCACCGTCTTCGAGTTCTCCGAAGGAGGCCTTACCCATCACTCGTTTATTGGTCAGACGCCCAGCCAATACCACGTTTTCAAAGCCTTCTTTACCTTCTTCAAATTCCTCGCGAATAAGGCGAGTATTCGAATTGACGGGAAAGAGATCGGCAGGATAAGGGTCAATACCCAATTCTCTGAGCTGACGCAATTCTTCGCGACGCTGCAGTTCCTGATCGGAAAGGAATAATTCGTTCATGAATACATACAGAATTTAGGCTGCAAAGGTAGCTAAATTCAATAAATAGGGGAAATAGAATGGAAAGCGAAATTACTGGGAGCCATTTCGGCGACCCTCAACCTTACTAAATCGGTTTACGCCATTGCTGTTTGACAAAACGCGGGTACTACCATTTTGTCTATCCTTGAGGGAGTCTTTATAGTTGAAGGGTTGTTGGCTATGTGCTTCGACAAATTCCATCATCTCTTCAATCTTAGCAAAGATGGTTACTCCTTCGACATCGATTTTGTCTTTTACCTGTAAGGCTTGATAACCAGAAATGAGTAGTTCTTTTCCTTCACACTGCTTCTTAAGCTCCTCTAAGTAAGCGGAGACTTCCTCAGCACTCGGATAACTCGTGATGATCGAGACTATGTAATCCGGATTATAAAGCTCATTTACCAAGCTTATGTCTTTCAATGGAAGACTGGTACCTAAGTAGATTACTTTGTTATGACGGCTTTTGATGATGTAGGCCGAAAACAGCAAACTTAACTCATGCTGCTCTCCTTCGGGAAGGAAGAGTAGATACTTGCTAGCATTAGGATTTTGAGACCGGATCTGGCCATCAATAGCCACAATAAGCTTTTGACGAATCAAATTTGAGATAAAATGCTCGTGGGCTGGATTTATGCTCCCGGTTTGCCAAAGGATACCAATTCGCTCCAAAAACGGATAGATGATATTCAGCATGGTGTTTTCAAATCCAAACTGAAGCGTATTAGTAGATATTATTTTTTCAAACCTCTCCTCGTCGAGATTGACCATTGCAATTACCAAGGCATTGACCTGATTAGGAAACTCTAAATTTGAATCAGAGATTCGCATCACGGTATTTTGAATCTCATCACCAGACATCTTGGCGATTTTTGAGATCTTGTGGCCGTTGCGATTGAGGAAAGAAATATTTAGAACCAAACGTAAGTCGGCATCGTCATAATAACGAATTTTTGTAGGGGTGCGGCTGGGCTGAATGATCCCATATCGTTGCTCCCATACTCTTAAAGTATGTGCCTTTATGCCGGATAACTGCTCGAGATCTTTGATTGAATATGTACCCACAACTTTTATCTTATATCTTAAAGATAGAAAATTTTGTCAAACATATGCTATTCTATATGTTTGGATAAATGTCCTAACATCATTACTATGAATTTTGTTTCCAGAAATGCGCATTTTTCACGATTAGTCTTTTTTTTCTATCTATTTCCCCTAATGCTGGGAGTAGTAGGATGCGGCGAAACCAGCCATCAAGAGGCTCAAACAAAACTTGAACAAAATTCTGAGAATGTTCAACCAAGTGCCCAAAGCACGATTTCCGAGAAACTGGACAACTACTATCGAGATTTGAGCAGCGGCCAAATTGTTGCCGAAAACTATTATGCCCCTTCGGTAGAACGCTTCTTCAATAGTGAAAATATTTCGCGGGATCAGATAGCCCAGAGCCTTCAAAATAGTATCAAGCAGAGTCCGAACCGGCAGCTAAAACTCATTCCTTCTAGTGTCAAGCTGAATGAATCTAACGGAAACTACATTGCAGAAATTGCTGGCCTAGCCAGCAAGGCCGGCGCAACCGACACCTTCCGAAACAGAATCAAGTTCAATCAAAATTTTGAAATCATTGCCTACGAGTCTATGCCTGCTCCTACCCAAAATAGAAAAGTAGGTGCCCGCTATGCAGAAAAAGAAGTTTTGATCAATGATTTGCTCATGGCATTAAAGACCGGTAAGCTAGAAGCCATCAAGGAAGGCGTCCATCCCGATCTGGGTGCTTACTTCATCTTCAAAAATGGCCTTTTCCCCGTTATTGAGCCCATAGCTAAGTTGTCTGATATTGATAATCTCCTCGGTCAGGAAATGTCTTGGCCTCAAATTCAAGCCCAAGCGACGGCTGCGGCTATCCCAGACTTTAACTGTGATGATGAGTTTGCTCAGCAAGGATGTTTTTACCAAGCACTTACTCAATCCTTCAATGGCCTCTCAGAGACCATTGAGTTTGCCAATCAAGCCGAGAAGCGAGTAGACGCAAACGTTCTGGCACAGGTACAAAAAATCGAACAACTCGTCAGCTACCAAGTTGTAGATACCAAAACGGGTATTAGCCTATTTTTAGGGGAAACCGACGGTCGCTGGTATGTATTTGTGATCGATCTTGCCCTTTATGATTGTAGTGCATAGCATTTTCGCTATCTCGGCAGAAGGCGATCCCTTATTTTAGAACACAAGCTATTAAATAAACTACCTAGTAGTATGAAAAGAACATTTGCCCTCGCCTGGGTTTTATTGCTGATTTTTTCATTCCAATCAGCATGTAAGTCAACCAAAAACAACACAACTGAAGCTGTTGCTGTAGCAACAAGCACCACAGAAGAGACGACTAGCGCTCAAGAAACTCAAGATCCACTTGCGGCCAAAGCCATCCCATTCGATCCTAGCACGCGTAAAGGTGTTCTGGAAAACGGTTTTACTTATTATATCCGCAAAAATGCCAAGCCTGAAAATTATGCTGAATTTAGGTTAGCAGTCAATGCAGGCTCTCTGCTTGAGACTGATGCCCAGCAGGGTTTGGCCCACTTCGTGGAACATATGTGCTTCAATGGTACCAAAAACTTCCCTAAACTGGCCCTAGTAGATTATCTCGAATCAATCGGCACCAAATTTGGGGCTCACCTCAATGCTTATACCAGCTTTGATGAGACGGTTTATATGTTGCGTGTTCCCACTGACGATCCGGAGAAGTTTGATAAAGGCTTCCAAATTATGGAAGATTGGGCCCATAACGTGACCTTCGAAGATGAAGAAATTGAGAAGGAGCGGGGTGTCGTCATTGAAGAATGGCGTACCCGTCTTGGCGCTGGCAATCGCATGATGCAAGAGACATTGCCCAAGACTTTTTATCAGTCTCGCTACGCGGAACGCCTACCCATCGGCAAAGTAGATATTCTAGAAACTTTCCCTGGCGATGAGCTTCGTAAGTTTTATAAGGACTGGTACCGCCCTGATCTTATGGCTTTAGTAGTAGTGGGAGATTTTGAAGACATGGATGCCGTAGAAGCTACCATCAAAGAGAAGTTTGGTCGCATCGAAGCTACCGAATCTCCTAAGGAACGGACCTCCTACCCTATTCCAAACCACGATGAGACTTTGATTACTGTAGTGGCAGACAAAGAGTCTCCTTACAATCAAATTACAGTCCTTTACAAGCACCCACTCAAAAGCTTTGAAACCCTAGCAGACTATCGTCAAAGACTGACTTACAATCTCGCTAGCACGCTCATCGATGGCCGTTTAGAAGAATTACTTCAATCTGAGACTCCTCCTTTTAGTTTTGCTGGTTCTGGTTACAGCTCTATGGCTCGCACCAAAGATGCGTTTAACAATTTTGCCGTCGTTCAGCAAGGAGGCTTCATCAATGGCCTTGAAGCCCTGTTAACTGAAAACGAGAGAGCGATCCGCTACGGATTTACCCAAAGTGAATTAGAACGCGCCAAGAAAAGCTACCTCTCTCGTCTCGAAAAGCAAGTGCGCGAAAAAGATAAGACTGAATCTCGTCGTATCGTCATGAGTTATGTCAACAATTACCTAGAAGGCTCACCAGTACCCGGGGTAGAAAACTCTCTCGCAATAACCCAAGAGCTTTTCCCTTCTATCACTTTGGAAGACGTCAACGCTGCTTTTAAAAGCTTTATCACTGAAAACAATCGCGTGATCACCCTTACGGGCACTGAAAGTCCGGATAACATCATGCCGACTGAGGCTGAAGTTCGCGCCCTACTGGC
>CAZHOC010000660.1:0-4096 GCA_964534295.1 uncultured Bacteroidia bacterium
CTCACTATCCAAGATCTCAGGATGATCATAAAGCTCAACCAAATCTGCTTCTACGGTCAAAGTTGGGATCAATACTGCTTTTGTTTTGAGAAATAAAGCGGGAACCTCCGCGGGCATTTCTCCTGCTGGTAGGTGAGTGATGGCAGAAGCCTCTGCCTCTAAGGCATCAATAACATCCTGCCAGCTACCGATATGGATGACGGTTTTGACATTGAGCTCTTGAGCAGTATTGATTGCAGCCTGTAGAGTCGGAAGGTCAATAGTAGGTAATCTTCTTGGCGCATTATCATAGACGATTTTGACTACGTCGGGCTGGCGTTCCTCAACGAGGGCCTTAACCACTTTGACCGCTTCCATTGGATTATTGATAACTCTGGTAGGTACGCCATACTCAGTGCCATGCCCCCCATTACAAGTCAAAATCGCCCTGGCGCAATAAATATCTGCTCACCTTAATCCCTCTGTGCGTTCTTGCTGACGGACGGCAAAAATGCTGTTTTCTTCCGAAAAGAGGTCCAAAAAAGCCGTAACGCCGCAATAGAGCATGCGTTCAGCAACGCCGCTGGTCATCAACATCTCCATCTGGCCCCCGACGCCTGCATTGCCCCAAGAGTGGGTGTGAAGATCAATAAAGGCGGGCATTACAAATTGGCCCGCAAGATCAATCCGTTGACCCTTGAAGTCAGTAGGTGAGCTGTCTAGGCGCTGATGAATCTTCCCATCTTTGATCCATAGATGAAGCTTTTCAGCGCTTTGGTCTTGTGGATCGAGGACAGTAGCATTTTCCAAGAGCAGGTCCTGTGCATATAAATAATTGAGGGTAAAACTCAATACAACAATCAAAAGGCTAGATATTAGTTTCATGTGTTTTATCTGTTTATGACAGAAGAAAGCGGCTGGCCAGCCATAAAATCAATCTTGATTGATGAGTTGTGTGTTTAGACCGACCAATTGGGAACTTTCTTACAAAGGGGAAGAAAAAAAAATGATTTAGGTGCTCAATCTGCCATTAGTCAGCTAGGCTTTGCCATTGGTCAAGTGGATTGTGAGAAAGGTCAAAAACCTTCTAACTTAATTAGTGATGAAAGCTCTTTCTGAAATATTCGGTCCGCAATGGCGGCAAACTTGGCGTAAGTATAAGCTTTATCATATCCCTTTTTGGCTGGGCTATTGTCTGATTTGGTATGGCTTTTCGATGGGTATGAGTGGTAATGGCCCCTCTTGGCAAGCTCTACCGAGTAATTTGGTCTATCTGTTTTGCTATCTGGGCGTTACCTATCCCAATCTCTATTTCTTGATGCCTCGCTTTTTGTACCAAAAGCGCTATTTACTCTATGCTCTCGGGCTCGCTTTCAACATCTTGCTTTTCACTGGGGTGCTGATGCTTTGGTATTACTCTCAGACCAGTTCTCCTGAGGAATGGCAATTCTTGATCGGCGAAGCTTGGTTTTATGGCGGGACTTTTTGGGCGATGGTGACCACGGCGATAATGACCATGATCATCAAATCAGTAAGAGACGGTCGTCAGAGTGCACAGCGCAATCGCTTGTTGGAAAGGGAAAAGCTGCTAACTGAACTCCAACTCCTCAAAGCCCAGCTCAACCCTCATTTCCTCTTCAATGCGATCAATAGCATTTACTTTCTCATCAGAAAAGATCCCGGACTGGCTGAAGAGAGTCTCGCCCAGTTTTCTGAAATCTTGCGTTATCAGCTTTATGAGTGCAATGAGCCATTTATTCTGGTTAGTAAAGAAATCGAATATCTAGATAGCTATCTACAACTTGCTAAGCTGAGGAAAGGAGAACGGGTGCAAATACATACAGAGATTGATCCTAGCATTAAGGATGAAGTCATAGCGCCCTTTTTGCTTTTGCCTCTGGTCGAGAACGCGATCAAACATGTTTCACATCATAGCCAACAAGAAAACCTAATCCTGCTGAAGCTCGACAAAACAAAAGAAGGCTTAAAATTTGAACTAGAAAACACTTATGCTGAGGATGAGCGTTCCGCGCTAGCGGAGAAAAAAAGTGGAGGGATCGGACTACCCAATGTAGAGCGGCGTTTAGACTTACTTTATCCCGGGACCCATCGATTTGAAATCTTAAAAAAGGGAGGTCGATTTAGAATTCGATTGCTCATTCCAACCGAGGGCATAAGTTTGCATCCTTCCATTGAAGCGCAAACTGAGCTACCTCAACTTATGTCAAAGCCATGAAAACACTGATCATCGATGATGAGCCGATTGCTCGCGACGGATTAGCAGAATATCTCAAACAGGTGCCTTTCCTTGAGCTGAGTGGCATATGTGAGAGTCCTATGGAGGCGATTGGCCCTTTGGCGAGTGGGGAAGTAGACTTGATGTTGCTTGATATCCAGATGCCTGGTATCACGGGTTTGGATTTCCTCAAGAGTCTTGAAAATCCACCCATCACGATTTTTACGACTGCTTATCCCTCTTATGCATTAGAAGGCTACCAACTCGATGTGCTAGATTATTTGGTCAAACCGATAACCTTCCAGCGTTTTCTCAAAGCAGTAAATAAAGCCCATAAGCAATGGCAATTGCTGCAAACAAGCGTTCCCGGAACGGATAAAACGGCTGAGGATCATTTCTTCGTCAAAGTAGAAAGCCAATACGAAAAGATCCGTTATGACGATATCCTCTTTGTGGAGGCTTTGCAAAACTATGTCTGCTTGTACACAGCCCAGCGCCGTTACACCAGTTTGTTGACGATGAAGGCGGTAGAGGAGGCTTTGCCGAACGATCAGTTTATGCGGGTACACCGTTCCTACATTGTGGCTTTGGACAAAATAGAGACCCTCAAGGGCTATGAATTACTTATCGGGGAGCATCGGGTGCCAGTCAGTCGTTCGCATCGTGAAGGGGTCCATAAAAAAGTCGTGCAAGATCGACTGTTGGGATAGGCACGGGAATTGCGTTTTTTATGTTTCTGCTAATAGTTCAGTATTTTGAGGTGATTTGATGTATTTCAAATTGTTCAAACGTCTGCACAAGGAACCCCTAATAACCTGTATGCAATGAATTTTAAGAAAAACGCACTCCCCGTACTGAGTCTGGGCTTGATGCTTGCCATCTGCTTTATCGGACTCTACAGCTGTGAAACCATCGAACCAGTAGTCGAAGAAATTGAAGAATTAGACTCTACTTTTGACGGAACTTACTTTTACTCGATCTCTGCCTTACAGGCCTCTCGTCAAGCCTTAGTCGCTTTACAGGATGCTTATCAAAACCAACGTTTTGAAGACATTGGAGAGCAAAACATGCTCGCCTTGATTCAAAGTCAGTCTGCTTTGACCGATAATCTGATCACAGGAATTGAGACCGTAGGTCGCATCAGATGTCGTCCCCCAAAGTGTCCACCACCCAATCCATGTGACAATCCTCAAGGCATCGTTTGCGATAAATTCCAGTTCGATCTAAGCACTGTGGCAGATTTTCGCTTGCCAGAGACTTATGCTGTTGGTCGCCGCATCGAAATTTTGGATGAGCAAGGTGAAATTGTCGCGAAAGCCGAAGAAGGAACTTCCTCTTTTGTAGAGCGTGCTGTTCGCTACCAACTTGATGTGCCAGAGACACTCAAAGAAGGCACTCTGATGATCTATGAAGATCGTAAGGGTGTTGAAACGGTCAGTAAAGTTGCGTTTCAAGTACCTCAGTAGCGTTTTTTACGCGCACAATAATTAAGTATTTTGTAGACCCAAACGGAAGGCTTTCTCTCCCGTTTGGGTCCTGTATTTTTAGGAACATGCCCAGAGGCGATTGATAATGGCTTTGAAAAGGATTTTACTTTTCCTGCTGGCTGTGGGGCCGGCTTATCTGTTTGCTCAGTTGAGTGAGGAAGCATACGAGGCCAAATTGGACAGTTTGTCCGATTTGATCTATGGGGATTGTGGTAGCCCAAGCTTCGTCAATCAAGCGCCTAATATTGAGGCGATTTATGAGCTTGCCATTGCTCAAGGAGATCTGGAAGGGCAGTTTGTGGCTTTGGATTGGCAGGTGTATTGTGCCAGTGAATCTGAGTTGTTGGATTTCTTGAAACAAGGCCTAGATCGCATGGATTCGCTCTTTGCTTTG
>CAZHOC010000661.1:0-4092 GCA_964534295.1 uncultured Bacteroidia bacterium
TACCGCACCCTATATGCACAATGGGGTCTTTGAAACCTTAGGAGAAGTACTCAACTTCTACAATCAAGGCGGAGGTGCTGGCATGGGCTTAGAGGTGCCACATCAGACGCTAGGAGAAGATCCCTTGGATTTGACGGAAGCGGAGCAGACGGCTATCATTCGCTTTATGGAAAGCCTGACCGATACCGTGGGTACCACTCATTATCCTACCCAATTGCCCGCCTTTGACCCTGGTAGTGAGCTAGAAAAACTAAAGAGAAAACTACAGTATTAGTGGAGGCTGATTTTTGTTGAATCATTAGGCGATTTTTTCGTCTCTCATTTCAACAGTTTTTCCCATATACCTAAAACTTACCTAAGATTAGGTATTGTACCTAAATAGGGGATTGTGGTTCTTGCAGCTGTTTAGAATTAGTCTAAATAAACACAGTGTAAACTAATTGTTATGCAACGCATCCTCATCCTACTAATACCTGTTTTTTTGATTTTCTCAGCTTGTGACAACACGCCTGAGATCATGATTGAAAATCCGGCTACCTACGCTTTTAGCCGTGATGGTCAGTCGACCGTTTCTTTTAGTGGTCAAACCACTCGCATCCAAATGGCTACTGAGCTGATCAATGCCATGATGGACTTTGACGGTGCTGACAAAGCCCTTTTACTTGAAATGTATCGCAACGAAACCGCTGCTGGTGAAGATGCGAATCCTTTTGCCAATGCAGCCTTGAACGAATCAACTAAGAGTGTCAAGAGTAAAGTAGCTGCTTCTAAAGACTTCTTTTCTGCCAATACCGTAGATGCCTCGGTAATTAAGGCTGATTTTGAGAAGTGGATTGAAGCTCAAATTGACGAAGTCTTCCCTGCAGAAAACGAACTAGCCGAAGCGGGAAAGCCAGGTCAAATTGCTGATGGTTCTTCGACACGCTATATCAATGCCCAAGGGCTCGAATATAATCAAGCGGTAAACAAAGGTTTGATTGGAGCATTGATGCTCGATCAAATGCTAAACAATTACCTCAGTACTTCAGTCCTTGACGAGGCCGATAATCGTGAGTTGAATGACGCTGGTACGGTAGCCGAAGGTCAAGTTTATACTACTATGGAGCACAAATGGGACGAAGCATATGGTTATGCCTATGGTACCGCTTCTGATCCTGCAGATCCTAACGCTGGCCTAGGTGATGCTGACGCTTTTGTGAGCAAGTACATTGGTCGTGTCGAAGGCGACGATGATTTTGCGGGTATCGCTGATGATATCTACCAAGCTTTCAAACTCGGTCGTGCAGCTATCGTCGCCGGTGATTATGAAGTACGTGATGAGCAAGCAGACATCATCCGTGAGAAAATGTCAGAAGTCATTGCCATACGTGCCGTCTACTATCTACAGCAAGGAAAAGCGGGTATCGAAAAAGCTACGCCTGATTACGGCGCTGCCTTCCACGATCTATCTGAAGGTTATGGCTTTATCTATAGCTTACAGTTTACGCGCATCCCCGGTACTTCTACTCCTTACTTCACCAAAGCAGAAGTGGATGGTTTCATCAGCGATTTGATGGGAGGAACTAATGGCCTTTGGGATGTTACTCCTACGACTCTCGATGCAATTTCAAATACCATTGCAGACAAATTTGACTTTACCGTAGCGCAAGCTGGCGAATAAGCAAAGTTTATCATAAGGCTGGCAGGGAAGTGATTCCCTGTCAGCCAACTAATAAAATCCATCTATGCGACGCTTTCTCCTGATCTTAATTCCCACACTACTACTAATTGCCTGTGATCCAAATGGGGGCAATCAACCCCAGGTGGACGATTTTGATCGCCAGGCGATGCTTACTCATTGGGCTGACAAGCTCATCATCCCTGCATTCTCTGAGCTGGTTAGCACTACCGAAGCTTTAGAGACTGCAGCAAATAGCTTTAGTGATACTCCCAATGAGACTACACTTGCTAGTTTGCGCCAAGCTTGGGAGACCGCCTACCTCCAATGGCAATCAGCCTCCGCTTTTGAAGTGGGTAAAGCAGAAGAAGTTCGTCTTAGAGATAACCTCAATATCTATCCGGTTGATGTAGAGGAGCTAAAAGAAAATGTCGAGTCTGGAAGCTATAATCTAGTGCTCCCTTCTCTCAATGATAGCCAAGGTTTTCCTGCCCTCGACTACCTACTCTATGGCGTTGGGGAAAGTGATACCGAAATATTGGCGATCTACACCAGTGACGCTTTAGCGGTCAACTACCGCCAATACTTAGTTGATCTAGCCGTTCGTATCAACAGCCTAGTAAAGGAGGTTGAGGCAGATTGGAAAGGCGACTATCGTGACACTTTTGTTGAAAACAATGGTAGCAATGCCAATGCCTCGGTCGACTTGATGGTCAACGACTATATCTTCTATTATGAAAAGCACCTTAGAGCTGGCAAAGTAGGAATTCCTGCAGGGGTTTTTTCTGGGGCAGTTTTGCCTGAAAATGTGGAAGCTTATTATCGCCGCGACCTGAGCAAAAAGTTGTTAAATGCTGCATTGGATGCTTCTCAAGTCTTCTTCAATGGGGAAGTGAGTGAAACTGGGCCTAGCCTCAAAGCTTATCTCGATTATCTCGAAAGTGATAAGGATGGCGAGCGCTTGAGCAATAAAATCAACGCTCAGTTTGAAGCGAGTAGGTCTGCCATTGCGAGTTTGCCAGACGATTTTGTCAGTCAGCTCAATGATAACGAAGTCCCCATGCTAGCGGCCTATGATCAACTGCAACTCAACGTAGTCCTGCTCAAGGTGGATATGCTGCAAGCCCTCAATGTCAACGTAGATTATGTCGATGCTGACGGGGATTAGCGTTCCGCGCAGCGGTAAAAAAAATAACAAGGCCTCCTTTATAGGCCCCAAAATAAAAGTCTAGTAGTCCATCTAAATATGCTGAGAGTCATCGAAGCATTTGTCAAAAAAAGTCCTGAGCGAAGCAATGCGTTTTCGTCCAGGGCTTTTCCCTATTCTATGATGGACCTTGAAAAATATTTGCACGATCCAGTCTCCAGCGCCCCCTTGGTCATTTTTAGAGTGATTTTTGGCCTGATGATGCTGGCGAGTATAATCCGCTTTGCCGCCAAAGGTTGGATCGACAAACTCTATATCCAACCTGACTTCCACTTTAGTTATTACGGCTTTGAGTGGGTCCAGCCCCTCGGGCAATGGACCTATCTTCTTTTTGCGATTTGTGGCCTTTCTGCCTTGATGGTGGCCTTGGGTTGGAAGTACCGCATCGCGATCATCACCTTTTTCCTCAGCTTTACCTATATCGAGCTGATGGACAAAACCACCTACCTCAACCACTATTATTTTATCAGTTTGATGAGCTTTGTGCTCATTTTTCTGCCTGCCAATGTGCGTTTTTCGGTGGACGCTGCGCGGAACGATTATCCCCCCAAGCAGCAGGTTCCACGCTGGACCATTTTAGCGGTACAGTTACTACTGGGCATTGTTTACTTCTATGCCGGTCTGGCAAAACTCAATTCTGACTGGCTCCTCCACGCCATGCCTCTCAAAATCTGGTTGCCCTCCAAATATGGCATCCCGATTTTGGGTGATTGGCTGCAAAAAGAGTGGGTCGCCTATGCCTTCGCTTGGGGAGGGACGCTTTATGATTTGTTTATTCCCTTTTTACTGCTCCATCGCAGAACGCGGCCTCTAGCCTTCTTAGCGGTGGTGTTTTTTCACGCCATGACGGCCTTGTTGTTCCCGATTGGTATGTTTCCCTGGATCATGATGTTGAGTACGCTCATCTTTGCTGATCCGAGCTGGCATGATAGGGTTTTGGCGCGGCTGAAAAAATATATTCGTTTGTCTGTAGCGACGCAAAATTTTGCGTCGCTACCAACCCGCAATCAAAAAATCCCCATTATCCTCCTCCTCTTCTTCGCTATCCAAATCCTCATGCCCTGGCGCTATTTAGCGTATCCCGGTGAACTATTTTGGACGGAGGAGGGCTTTCGCTTTTCCTGGCGGGTGATGTTGATGGAAAAAGCCGGTTACGCCAATTTTAAGATCGTAGATCAAGCCACTGGCAAGCGCTTTTATGTGGATAATACAGACTTTTTGACTGCCT
>CAZHOC010000662.1:0-4091 GCA_964534295.1 uncultured Bacteroidia bacterium
TTACGCGCTAAAAGTTAAAATGATCTTAGTCAACGGAAAGTTCTATTCTCCTTTTTTTATCCTCATCAAAAAGGGTGAGAAATCAATCTCTGAGAAATTTCTTCTAAATCACTTTAAATTAACTCATTACGAGTGTGTTACTTCTGAATCTGAAAGGAAATCAGGAAACCAAAATAAAAGGTACTTCTACCTGTTTGAAGACAAAAAATGGATACACTTAATGGATGGAATGTATAATCTGTGGTTTGATGAAGATATCAGATCTCGGATAGAAATATTGAGTTCGTCATTTGACATTTTTACGTGTTCAATTGGCGACATAGATGATTCGTTTGATTTCCATTACTTCGAAAATGGGAAAAAAATTAGGGAGTATGTTGTTGAAGACCCCAATTTCAATGGTGGTAAGATTGTGAGAAACATCGGCAAACCTTTGACTGGAGAAAAAAAAGCTCTCCAAATGAAAGATACCTTTGACAAAGTAACCTTATTAGCACAATCAATAGGTATTACTGTGCCAAGCAATTATTTAAAAGTGATAAAATGCTATGGAAGAATGGAGATGGATTCTGATAAATTTCTTTTTAATGAAGAATACTGAAACAAAAGCGCTGAACAATCTCTATGCGCCATTTTTCGCCAACGCTTTGAGCCGGCGCATAGAGTTGACGTTGACGGTAATTAGATGAAACAGATAATACTCGTGTTAACATTGTTCTCTTCGATTGTTGCATTAGGACAAAATCGAGAGCTTCATATAAAAACGTATGAAGATGGAGATACTTCGCTTTGGTACATACGGAGAGTCGAACTTTGTTCTCAAATCGAGCTTGACATTGTCCAAAATTCAGAGAATAACTGGCATTTTAGACTTTGGACTAACAAACAAGCGATAGACATATGGGAAGATGTTGGTGGTAGGACTTTTAGTAAAATAACAAGTTGGACAAAAGAATATACACCAAATGGTGAAGAGCCTTTAAATCGAATATTTTATGAAAAAAAGCTATTAGATTTTACCATAACAAATAAACTGATTAAGCTTATCAACTCTACCCAAATTAAGAATATACCAGATAAAGATTCTATTGAGAGTTGGGGGCAAGGATTTGATGGAATAACTTACATTATTGAAACGGCAGACTCCAATGAATACTTTTTCAAAGCTTATTGGACACCAACAGCACTAGATTCTTTGAGAGAAGCAATTGTCGTTCAGAATTTTGTGGATAGGTGTTTAGAAATTAGCCAATCTAAAGAAATATGGTCCGATTTTGCCTCAAGGATTCCATATGAATGCTATATCAATGGAGGACCAATGGTTACTTGTAAAATTCTGACAAGAAGAGAACGTAGGAAATATAAAAACGAACGAAAAAACTACCGCCAACATTTAAGCATTAAAGGCTGAGGCTCTAGCCTTCCCAAGGCCCGCTATTTATATACAAAAACCAAAAAGTATACACCTTCCGAAATTGTGTATAAGACGACAGCTCTACTCAATGCTGAACTTTGTATTAACAACATAATACAGAGATGAGTACGAAAAATCAGTTTGGGAAAAGGGGCTGGACCCCCGACAGAATAAAGGACTTAAGCGGCAAAACATTCGTTATCACCGGTACGACCAGCGGTACAGGGTTTGAGGCTGCCCGTATTCTGCTCTCGAAAGGAGCTAGAGTGGTGATGCTAAACCGCAACCCGCAAAAAGCGGAAAACACGCTCGCAGCCTTAACCGAAAAACTTGGCCATGACATAGCGCTTACCAATATCACCATGGACTTGGGAAAACAAGTCTCTGTGCAAAAAGCTGCAGCGGAAGTGTTGGAGAAGGTAGACCGTATTGACGCCCTGATGTGCAATGGTGCCATTGCGCAAGTCCCCACCCGACAGTTAACTGTAGATGGCTGGGAAAGCCAGATGGGCGTGAATTACTTTGGACATTTTACCCTGCAAGCGTTGCTGTTTCCCCTGATTGAAAAATCTAAAGGACGCATCGTAACCGTAGGCAGTATGGGCTATGACATGGGGATCAAAACCATCAAGTTTGATGACCTGAACTGGGACAAAAATTACACGCCCAACGATGCCTATTGCCAGAGTAAACTGGCGCAGATTATGACCATCTACGAATTGCAGGATCGATTGGCAAAAGCTGGTAAGACAGAGGTGAAAGCGTATGCTTGCCACCCGGGTTCTTCCCGAACCAACTTGATCAATACCAGTGGCAGCTTCATGATGAAGCTCATTTTTGGAATGATGAAATTGTCTCCCCTAACGCAGCCTGCTGAGAATGGCGCCTATCCTGAACTCATGTGTGCCACTGAAGAAGATTTAGACCAAACTGCCTTTTATGGGCCTACAGGGCGTAGCAATTGGGTCGGCCCGGTTGGGGCACATGAACTAAAGCCACATGCCAAAGACAAAGCCGTAGCCCAAAGGCTATGGGAGCTGTCTGAAAAAGAAACGGGTATTAGCTGGAATTTGTAAATTAAATTGAGGGCCTTCTTTGATGGTCTTCTAAAAACCATTTGAAATGGATATACTTAAAATTGCTACTGCTTGGGCCAAGGACGAATTGGTTTCCACTTCTTTCTTTATCGTGATCGGAATTGCATTTGTGATGGCTAGTTTTGGGTTTTGGCAGTTTGGAAAGACGGACTTAGCCCGAGCCTATATCATCCCCATCCTCCTAGCTGGAGCCTTTTTGATGAGCGCAGGCTTCGGATTATTTTTCACCAACAAAGCAAGGATAAGCCAGTTTGAAAAGGCCTATCATGAAGATGCCCCAGCCTTTGTCGCCTCAGAATTAGAGCGGGTAGAAGCCACCTTAAAGGAATACAAGAACATTGTTTTTAGGGCCATCCCCCTCCTGATTTTGATATGTGCTCTCATTATCTTTTGGGTAGACAAACCTATCTGGCGTGCGAGTGCCATCTCCTTCATTGCCATGGCTGCAGTTATTTTAATCATTGATGGCTTGGCTCATGCACGAATAGAGGAATACACCCAACACTTATTGAAGGCTCAACAAGCATTACATTTGTAACATGCAGCACTTCAAAACCTTATCGGCCTATCTGGAATATCTGGAGCTTCCACGGCCAGAGCATCCCATGTTTAGCATGTACGCCGCTTTGGGAGAGGGCTTTTTGCCCTGCCCCAAAACCAGTTCTCCGCCCATCACCAACGATTGCTATTCCATCAGCTTCAAAAAAATCGTGAAAGGCGATTTGAACTACGGCCGGACCCAATACGACTTCACCAACGGGGCCTTGTTTTTTGTGGCACCGCGTCAAGTGCTTCAGTGGGAAAGCAGTGTTGTGTTTGAGCAAAAAGGATTTTCCCTCAACTTTCATGAAGATTTTCTGAAAGGAACCGAGCTGGCGCATCAGATCAAGAAGTATGGATTCTTTTCCTACGCTACCAATGAAGCCTTGCACCTTTCTCCGAAAGAGGAGAAGCAAATTGAGCTGATCATCGAAAACATAGACCTTGAGTACCAAAACAATCAGGATTCTTTTAGCAAAGACATCATCGTTTCTCATCTCAGCACATTGCTTAAATATGCGCAGCGCTTTTACGAGAGACAGTTTCTCAATAGAGCAGAAATTTCCCATGATTTGCTGGAACAATTCAATCAACTGCTGGAAACCTATTTTGACTCTGGACAACTACAAGCAAACGGAATTCCCCGCATTGAACAATTGGCAGCTAAGCTGTCAGTCTCTCAGCGCTATCTGAGCGATACCCTGAAAAAGGAAACGGGAAAAACCACAACTGAGCATTTGCAGCTTTACCTGGTTGATGAAGCCAAGAACATGCTGTTAGATCCTGCTAAAACGGTATCTGAAGTAGCCTTCGAGTTGGGCTTTGAGTACCCGCCTTATTTTTCAAGGCTGTTCAAAAAGAAAGAAGGAATGAGTCCAACAGCATATCGAGAGAAGTATAGCATGAACTAAGGAACAGTCAAACAACAACGCTCGAAGATTCCGGTTTATCGCAGAGGCAACACCGCGCGTGGTTAAGAGGCTGCTTGGATTTCTCCTTTACGGTCCAAACTTGGCTTCTTGGAACCTGTCTGCGCCAAT
>CAZHOC010000663.1:0-4089 GCA_964534295.1 uncultured Bacteroidia bacterium
TGATATTCCACCACGATGGTCTCCACTTTTCGAGCTTTGAAACTCGATTTCATTAACTCTAGCGAAGTCGAATCCTGATTGTACAGATACATTGAGCATTTACTCTTCTCGAAGACCGCACTCCTTTGCGCCAGCAATGGCAAGCTGCTCAGGCCAAGCAGCAGTAATAATATGTGTTTCATCTTAGTTGATTGCTTGGAATATAAGATACACAATTAAGCGTTCTGCGCAGCAATAAAAACCAAGAGAGCAGCCCAAAAGTCTCAGCTCCAGCCGTGATGTATCCGTGCCCTTATCAAGCGTGCAATATCTACCCCAAAATGAGGATGCATCCTAATAAAAGAATCTAGATATTGGGCCCATCAATTCGCATGAGATTTGAAAAATTCATAACCCTAAAACATTTAAGTATGCAAAAAATGCGCACTCTACTGGCTTTTGCCGTGATGTTAGCCCTCAGTTCGACCGTAATGGGGCAGATGTTTCTCACGCCTGTAAACTCTTTGACGGGTGATGCCACGACTGTTACGACCGATGGCAAAGAAGTCAGCGGGGACATCCGTTTGGCCGTTTTTGGTTCCCGTGGACTCAAGAGTTTCACCATCAAGGATGCCTCAGGTAAAAAGCACAAATTCAAGGCAGAAGACATCGCTACCCTCAAAGTAAAAGTGGACGGTCTCGCTAAGCTCGAAATGATCGCTGAAAAATCAGTAAGCGTCAAAAAGATGGTAGAAGCTGATTTTGATGAGATGGCGGATCGTGAATATATCTATTACGAAAAGGTGCAAGTGCCAGGCAAAAACAAGTATGTATTGGCGCAGCTCCTCAATCCTGGCTGGGACAGCAAGATCAAAGTTTACAACAATCCATTAGGTGGCGAAACCCAATCTGTAGGGGTGGCTGGCGTCGCGCTAGTAGGTGGTGAGGACAAAACTTACCTCGTGATTGCCAATGGAGAACCTTCCATGATCTTGAAGAAAAAGCATTATGACAAGCTGTTTCCAGAGCTATTTGCTAGCTGCCGCGAGATCGGCGATAACTTCCGCGACAAAGAAGCCAAGTTTAAGTACTTCGCTCAGCACGTATTTGCTTACGAAGTCGGCTGCGAATAAAAGATTTTATGATCACTAAGGCGGCGCATTTGATGTGCCGCTTTTTTTGTGCCTGCTGTGCAGAACGCAGGGGAATTTCGAATGTCGAATTTCGAATGTTCAATGTTGAAGGGAGATCGGTGAGCTTCATTTTTGGGAAGGGGGCTGCTGCGCAGATGCTTATCTCTCGAGATCCCTGCTCGATGAATTCGCTAATGCTCATTCATTCGGCTGGGATGACATATCGGCCCCCTGTCATGCCGGCATGTGAGGCACGAACATATCCGGTATCTTTAGGTTTTCACTTGCTGCGCAGAACGCTAATCTCGAAGCTCCTCCGCAGGAGTAGCCAGCAGAAAAAAGCCATCAGACCCCTTTGAAGGGGTCGCATGAGACGGAAGGGGATGTTTGATTCTCCTGCTTCGCAGAACGCTCAACAAAAAAGCCCTTCCGGAGGGGAAGGGCTGTATATCAATATGGTAAAAGTGATAGTATCTAATTAAGTAATAGAATTTCTCTTTTTACTTCATTTCCATCAATGTAGATGCTAAACATATATGTTTCATCTTTTTCCCATTTACCATCCTTTGGTTGAAAAACAAATGTTATACCTTCTCCTGACTTGAAATATCCTTCGCCTGCAACTACACAGTTACCATCCTTACACCTTTTTATCGATGGACTGTTATTGTTTGAAGTAATCTCTTTGCCACTCACATCAGTTACAACTAAATACATTTCTGAGCCATCAAGGAATTTTTCTATGTTAGAATCTGTAATCTGATATTTCGCATATACCAAATTCATCTTACGGGCTTTCTCAGAAGATGAAAGTTTTTCCTCTCCAGTTTTTGTTTTATTAAAGAGTTCTAATTCTGCCTTTTGACGATTATTTCTAAGGTTAACAATTGCTTCCTGTACATCCTCCGGATCCACCTCAGTTCCCCCCTGCGTCAATACCGGGCTAGCGGTACCGCAATCATTCAGCTGCGCTCTCACATCACCTAACAATTCTAACAAACTATCGGGTTTCATGCGCTCGAGACTGTCCACCGTAGCGGTCAGCTTACGATTTTCCATGTAAAGGAACTCGATTTCCTGCTGAGTGAATTCGTTATCAATCTTTTGAACGGTAGCTTGAGCTTCTTCGATCTGGGCCTGAAGGTTTTCGATGGTTTCTTGATCTACGTCCCCTCGACGGCGGGCTTCAGCTAATTTGGCTTGAAGATCTTCAATTTTGCGCTTCTGCTCTTCCACCATCTGATCAAAGCGCTTGATCTCGTCCCTTTTCTCTTCGAGCAAGCTCTCGTTCATATCCTGATTGATATTGAGCTCTGTGAAGACCACTTCCAACTCAACGATAGATGATTCGAGTTCTTCGATCTCCTCAATCAAGGCCTGCTTGCTAGGTCCTGCCGTTTCTCCAGGATCAGTACCAGGACCAGAGAAGAAATTAATCAACAAAAAAGCCAGTATAGTGAGGACCACCATACCCGCAATTATCATCGTATTTTTCCTACGTGTAGAACTTTCCATTACCTCAGCTTCAGATTTGCCTTAAAAATACAAGAAAAATAGATCACAAGCAGTCTATCAAACACTTGTTTTCTAAGCTTCTCCTCCTATTATATGCCTCTAAAGTTCGCTGATTGCGATCGAACTTTGTTGACTCGATACCTAATAAGACAAAAATTATGCCTCAATGGTAAGAATTTGGGACGGCAAGGCCCTTTTTGAAACCTTAACGGTCTGAGTTCGCTTATAGTATTAATTAGATAATAGCTTAGTCATCACTAGTTTAAGCGATTTGTCTTCTTTAGGACTACAAGTTTGACCATATTGTCTTAAGCTTGTTGCTACATGTAATAATTCAATCAAATTACTCCTCAAAAGACTTTTTACATATGAAATTTTTCATTGACACAGCCGACCTAGACGAGATTCGCGAAGCGAATGATATGGGAGTTTTGGATGGTGTTACTACCAATCCTTCTCTTATGGCCAAAGTAGGAGTTACGGATGTGATGGGACACTATCGCACGATCTGCGAAATCGTAGATGGTGATGTCAGTGCAGAGGTACTCTCCACCGACCATGATGGTATCGTGGCGGAGGGCCGTGAACTGGCCAAAATACACGAAAACATCACCGTTAAGATCCCAATGATCGCCGAAGGGGTGAAGGCCATTCGTACGCTCTCAAGCGAAGGCATCAAGATCAATACAACTTTGATTTTTAACCCCATGCAGGCGCTTATCGCCGCCAAGGCGGGGGCAAAATATGTTAGCCCATTTATTGGGCGTCTAGATGATATTGGTCAGGATGGTATGGAGTTGATCGCTGATATTCGCAATATCTTCGATAACTATGCTATGGACACCCAAATTCTAGCTGCGAGTGTACGTCATAATGCTCATGCTTTGGCTTGTGCGCAAATTGGTGCAGACGTGGCTACTATGCCTCTCAAGGTGATTAAATCACTCATCAAGCATCCTTTGACAGATCAAGGTTTGGAGAAGTTTTTGGCTGACGCCAAGGCGCGCCTTTAGTCAGAAAGCTGATAAAATCATATTCAAAGGGATAAGTCGATCATTCAACGAAGAATGGGGGCTTTTCCCTTTCTTTTTTTCTAAAGCGCTATTGTTTTTCCTGATATGTAACTACTCCTAGCCTACCGCTAGATAAATCAAAAAGGCCTCTGAGTCCTTCAAATGCTACCTCTGGTAGGGAGAAAGCAGCAGAAATTGTACAAAAAGGGTAGATATTGTATCTTAGTATCACTCTTGTTCAATAAACCTACACGGAAATAAAAGCGTACTTGTTATCATCGCCTATGGAGCACATCTTACCTTCATGTAATCCCCTTACAAATGAAAGTTGCTCTCAAATCCGTTTTCACCCTATTCTGCTTCTGTAGCTTAAGCTTAGCGGTATATGCTGGTCAGGCTCCCGAAAAGCAAACCCAATCTGCCGACGGCCACCATCAAAGTATTGATGC
>CAZHOC010000664.1:0-4087 GCA_964534295.1 uncultured Bacteroidia bacterium
AGCCGTCGTGGATGCCTTGTTTGAACTCAATCTTAAGGTAAACCTACCCATAAGACTACGCGACGCAGGCGTTAAAGAAGAGCACCTAGAAACTTTAAGTGATCTAGCCATCGCGGACTTCGCCCACCCTAATAATCCAAAGCCTGTTAGTCGTGAAGACTTCCGCAAGCTTTATCAAGAAGCCTTCTAATGGCAAAACCCACCATAGCTTGTATTCCAGGTCTAGGCTTTAGTCCTGCTATCTATCGCAAAGTAGATTGGGGAAATTATAGTCCCAAAATGCTGAAGTGGTTGGAACCTTCTGCATATGATGAAAGCATTCAAGCCTACGCCCAAAGGATGCTAGATCAAATCGATGGAGATACCAAAGAGCTCATTCTTATCGGTCATTCTTTTGGTGGAGTCATGGCCCAAGAGATGGCAAGGCTGCAGCCCGTCAAGCAAATTATTTTGGTTTCGAGTATCCGTTCTCCGAAGGAGATCCCTTGGCGATACCGCATCTTTGCTCCTTTGAAACTCGACTTCCTTTTCCAGAAAGCTCCCGCTATCATTACGCTTCCTCTTTGGGGCCCACCTTTTGGATACAAAACCAGCGAGGAACAAGCGCTCTTTAGAGAAATGGTCAGCCCTCAAAATAATAGTATGCTCCAATGGTCCTTGAGAAAGTTTTCGGCTTGGCAGGAATTGCCCCCCTCGGATACCCCAGTGCATAGCATTCATGGTACGAATGATAAAACCCTACCGCATAGTCTACTTCGGCAAGTTGATGAGCTCGTCAATGAAGGTTCTCACATCATGCTTTTCAACCGAGCGGCAGAAGTCAGTAGACTGATTTTGAGGGTCTTGGATCAAGTCAATTATAAGTAAACAAACATTCACTTATCTATTTTTTATGCGTGCTTTCAGTATTGTTTTCCTAGGATTTTTATTGGTTTTCACGGCTTGCCGAACGAACACCCCCACCAGTAAAAGCTCTCCTAAGGGTGATCTATCGGCCTATTTTCAATATGAAGCAGGGCGGGAAGTATTGATTAGCGCCCATCGCGGTGGTAAAGGAATGGATGGATATCCAGAAAACTGCTTGGAAACCATGCAGTACGTGCAAACCCAAATTCCCAATGCGATCTACGAAGTAGACATCGCCCAATCTGAGGATGGGGTTTTACTGCTGATGCATGATGATGCTCTCGAAAGAACTACAACCGGTACTGGCCCTGTAAACAAGCAGAGCTATGCTGATCTACAAAAGTTGTGGCTAGAGGATGATAGCGGACAGCAAACCCAATTTCGCATTCCTAGTCTAGCCAGCGTGCTTGATTGGGCTGATAAGGAAGGTGTGATTTTGATGCTGGATACCAAGCGTAGTGTCGATTATGAAGATGTCTTGGCCTATGTAGAGAAGGCCGAAGCTTTGGACAATGTAGTTATGATTACCTATTCGGTAAACGCAGCCAAAAAACTACATAGCCTCAATTCTGAACTCATGCTTTCGGTCAGCATCCGCAACTTTGAAGAACTCAAGCGCATGGAAGAGAGCGAAATTCCGACGGATCGCTGGGTAGCTTTCACCGGAACTCGTGCCTCCCCTCCTGCCCTATTTAAGGCTTTGCACGAAAAAGGCGTGATGTGTATTCTTGGTTCCTTGGGTAATATTGATCGCCAGGCTAAGGCGCGTGGACCTCAGGTTTATCAAGAGTTTGTGGCTCAAGGGATTGATATATTCGCGACTGATCGGCCGCTTGAGTGCTATGAAGCAGTGAAGTGATGGGTTTGGGATTACCGCTGCGCGGAACGCTTATCATAGTTCCCTCCACTGCGGTCGGGATGACAAAAGGAAGATATTGAGTAAAAAAACCTAATTACCCTATTTGTCTTCCTGAGCCCCGTCGAAGGATCTATCGAGATAAGCGTTCTGCGCAGCAGCAAAAAAATAATTAAACTTTTTTCACACTTGGGAAATCCACTCTCGAGCTAGTTGCCGTATGTCTCACGGATAACATACAAAAACAAGTAAATCTTATGTTGAAACAACTAGCCAAGTATGCCTGGCGAGGAGGATTTTCCTTGTCCATGCTGATCGCCTGTTTTATCGGGCTGAGTCCTCAAATGATGGCTTCCAGCCATCGAGAGGCACCTTTGATCGCCAATGACCCATTGGCTGACAACACGGATCTCTACGCTTTTCGGAGCCCCGACGATCCCAACACGGTAACCCTGATTGCTAACTACATTCCAGCCGAGCTTGCCTTTGGGGGGCCAAATTATCACTCTTTTGGCGAAGGGATTCGCTATGAAATCCACGTAGACAATGATGTTAGCACTACTGGTGATGACATTATCTATCGGGCAACCTTTCAAAAGATCAATGAAGACCCCACGACTTTTTTTAACATTCGTCTGGGGCTGGAAAACCTCAAAACCACCTACACCCTGGAGAGAAGTATCGATGGTGGCATGACCTTCCAGACTATTGTCACAAATGGTGTAGTCCCACCCAACAATATCGGAGCTCGTTCGATCGAAAGTTTTGTGGGTCTAGGGGCTTCTGACTATCAAAGTCTGATGAATGCCGCCGTAACCACCGCTTCCACGGGAGAGACAGTTTTTTGTGGTCCAGTAGACGATCCTTTTTTCGTGGATTTAGGAGGGATTTTTGATCTCGGAAATTCGCCGCGTCAAGGCACCAATGTGATGCGTGATGGATTGGCTCGCACCAATACGCACGCGATTGTCATCCAAGTACCCATCGAGACGCTGCAAAAAGATGGGAAGGACGTTTCGCAAGCGGCTAACATCTTGGATGGGGATTATGTGATTGGGGTTTGGGCTTCTGCTAGTCGTCAAGCCGTACAGACCATCAATGGAGATGGAACCTTGACCGATTCTGGGGCTTGGATTCAAGTCTCTCGTTTGGGTATGCCTCTGACCAATGAAGCCGTCATTCCGATTGGGGCCAAGGACGAATGGAATGCCCTCACTCCCTATACCGAAAATCCAGATCACTTCGAGTATTTCTACAATCCTGAGCTAGCGCTTTATATGGATGATGATCTATTTGGAGGCGCGGTACCTGCTTTTCGTGCGCTACGCGTCCAGCGTAATTCCTTGGGTTCCTTTGACTTTGGCAATACCCAAGACGGGCTCTTTGGTTTGAAAGGGAATGCAGCCCTTGATGGTACAGCCCTAGACGATGCCGTATTTGGCACCCTTTTGCTTCCAGCTGCTGGCAAACCACGTTCTGTTGATCTCTGGCCCATCTTCCATACAGGCGCTCCCAACCTGCGCCCTTATCAGCTTGCCACTGGCAAAGGAGGAGATCCATTGGCCGAGGGCAAACCCTTCATCAACAACTTCTTGCCCAATGGCGGAGATATGCTACGTCTTAACATGGCGACTCCTGTTACCGATCGTAATTCTGCAGATTTTAGCTCTCTAGGCTTAGTTCAAGCAGCGGTCTTAGGTTTGACAGACGCCCGCTTTAATACAGATGCCAGCCTCCAAAACATCCCCAATATGGATGGTTTCCCCAATGGTCGTCGCCTAGAGGATGACGTAACCCGCATCGAGCTACAAGCCGTTTCGGGCGTCGTATTAGCGGCAATTGGCCTTTGGTATGATGACTTTGATGCTGCTGATTCTACGGCCTCTCCTGTTACCAACCAATTGCTCAACGTCTTGCAGTATTCCACTGGAGTTGAAAGCAATGACACCACCTTCCAAACTAGTTTCCCTTATGTGCAAGCGCCTTGGCGAGGCACAGAAATCGGACAATAAGCAAACAACAAAATTGAAGAATATCACAATGAAACTTTTCTATAAAAGCAGTGCCCTTCTGCTGGCCCTAATGGCTTGTTTTGGGGGCCTCCTCCAAGCTTCCAGTCACCGTGAAGCGCCCCTCATCGCCAACGATCCCTTGGCAGATAATACTGACCTCTACGCTTTTCGTAGTCCGGATGATCCCAATACGGTAACCATCATTGCGGCTTATGTGCCTTTGCAATTTCCGCAAGCGGGTCCAAACTACTATCAGTTTGGTGAGAACGTCCGTTATGAAATCCATATTGACAATGATATTACCACCACGGGA
>CAZHOC010000665.1:0-4085 GCA_964534295.1 uncultured Bacteroidia bacterium
GGGTAAAAGCATACAAGAGAAGATGAAAAAATATTACAACGATCATAAAATTATCATAGACATGGACAATTATCTACATTGAAAAATCGTTATAAATAGCAAAACAAAAGCCGTTTTCTCCCGTTCTACTAAGCAACTTCCCATTTTTCTCTGTATTATCTTGCCTATGATAAATTTTACTATCGAAAATTAAGGATTATCAGTGGAAATGTTCTATTTTCCGTACTGAAACGATCCTGCCCCCTTAAGGTAATTTATCATTTAGGCAATGAGACGAGTACTGCTTTTCCTCTTATTAGGCGCCTTTGGGCTTCCTTTTCTTTCTGCTCAAGACGCTTCCACTAGCACCCGTATTTACGACATTACTCCCTCTCGAGAGATTAGTCCTCAACCCTTTGTTTATGAATCTCGCATTCGTAAAGAAGGTTGGGATACGCTTACCCAGATCATATTTTGGCGTAAAGTGATGCGTACTCCTCCAGAATACGGCTATGTCAGTCTCGCCTCTAATCGTAAAGTTTTGGCTCATATCAAGTCAGACTATTATGATGATCTCAATTACCAACAAAAAAGAGCGCTCAAAGACAGTGTGCGTCGTTATTATAAGTTGCCAGTAGGGGAAATGGTTTATGTTACCTACGGTAGAAGTGATTTTTACCAAATTCGGGAGGCCATGCCTAATATTCACAAAGCAGTTCCGCTATTTGAAGCGGAAGGAGTGCCCGCTTGGTATGCTCAGTCAATATTGCTAATAGAAAGCCCCGGCAAAGATCAAATGTCCTCTACCGGAGCTTATGGACCTTTCCAATTGATGAAATCCGTTGCCATCGAACAGGGACTCAAAGTCAATAGCAAAGTGGATGAACGCGTCAATTTTGAAAAGGCGGCTCGTGCTTCCGCTAAATTGATTCGTAATGTCTGTATTCCTAAAACCCGCGCCATGTTACAGCAGCAAGGGATCGCCTATCAGGAAACAGATCTTTGGTTCCGGCTCTTAGTCCTTCATGTTTATCATGCTGGTTCTGGCAACGTAAGTGGAGCCTTACGCAAATGCAAAACGCGCGTCGGTGGCCCTGAATTGATCCAAGAACTGTGGTACACCAAGTATCGTGGCTTTGGTAATGCTTCGCAGAACTATTCTCAAGTGGCCCTAGCTGCTTATCTGGAGCTAGAAAGTATCATCCGCAAAGAATACAAAGTAGTTAAGAAGCGTGTTGCTATGCCTTAAAGTGAGCAATCCGGCTCTACTTTTTCCTCGGCATAAAAGTCATTGCAATTTTCGCACATCACGCTCTTGAAGAAACAGCTGGCCCGACCCACTCGAAAAGCAATTCCATCCGCGTCTCTATAGATCCCGTGGCCTCCACCCGGCTCGATGGTCAAGTCGCTGCAGATTCCATTTTGTTGTAACTCCTGGGAAAGTAAACGCGATCCAATCAAACCATTCTCGCCTGAGTCAACCGGCACCGTCTGGTCCATATCCCCATGAAAGGAAATCATCGGCACCATTTCCTCGGCTTGTACATATGGCTTAAAAGCCGCTCCCCAATTGTTGTAAACAGCATTAAGCTTAAAACTATTCGTTAGTTCATTACTTGAGGTATTGAGACTGCCCAATCTGTCTTCGATATCAGGGAGGAAATTGTTCCAATCTTCTTGGGAGGTATAAACCGTATTGAGAGAATTAATCGCCCCCGCACTGCTGCCACCGATAAATAGCAAATCAGGATCAACTCCATATTCCTCGGCATTGGCAACGATGAAGCGTAAAGCCGCTCTGGCGTCTTGATTGGCTCTGTAAATCGCATTTAGCTGATCTGTAGGCTCAGAGGTGTTCCAACCGAGTCGGTATTTGATGGTAAAAGCTACAAAACCCTTCTTAGCAAATTCGAGGCATTCATTTCTCCAGCCTTCCTTAGAGCCACCCTGAAAACCTCCCCCATGAATGGTAATGATCGCGGGCCTCAATGCAAGGCTATCTAGCTCCATTCGTGGATAATAAACGTCAAAAAGCAGCTCAGTCTCATTACCCAGCCAATCTATGGCGCTACCATAGTTGATATCATATTCATAATCGATCTCTCCTTCCGTAAAGAAGTCCGCTTCTGTAAATCTATTATTATCAATACAGGTGTAGGTATCTTGTTTTTCCTCTTCTTTCTCTACCTTTTCAGGCTGGCAAGCAATGGCAAATACAAGTAGGAGTCCAAGGATCAAATGCTGATATCTCATATTGTTTTTTTGAATTGACTGCGATCCTTATATTCGGTTTAATCGCCTGCCAATTTATTTTTATGCGCTTGAGAGTTTTTGTTTTATCGCCTGCTTCGCAGAACGCTTACATTTCCCGAATTTCGGTTTTTTGTAGATCATTTCGCACTGAATATCCTCCCATTTCCTTCCTCACTTTTGGTCTTGGGATTTTGTTTTTCTCCTCCTTTTCTAGCCTGCTAGCGCAGAACGCTCAACTCCCTTATCTATCCGAGCCTCCTGTAATCGATGGCAATCTATATGAATGGAAAGACAGTGCCTATCATGATGGAATGTGGGATTTACAGCGGGTATCGCAAAGCCCTTGGTACGACCCCAAGCGCAACCGCCTTACCAAGCATTCGGTACTCGATTTGATCAATCATGATTTACAAGCCCGTTACTATCTCGCTTGGGATGATAGCAGTCTCTACCTCGGCGCGATTGTCTACGATAACTTTAATGATGTCTCAGAGTCTCGCCACGCCCCCAAACGCTGGTATTACAAAGACGCAATCGCCTTCTTTATGGAAGCACCTCTGGATACTGTGGATGAGACCTTTGGGGCGGGAAATCATGGTTTTGCCTTTGTGATCGATACTACCTATCCCGATTATGGAGCTTGGTGGAGGCGAGGTGATCCTGACACCAGCTTTTTAGAGAGTCCGCTTCCGCAGGAGGCAGTAGAGTATAAGATTCGTTTTACGAACGTTTATTCCTATACGCTTGAAGCACGCATTGATATGCGCCAAACTTTCGCCACTTCTGATCCGGCTTGGCGTTCTCCGCAGGAGGGGGACTACTACAGCCTTATGATCGTACACTGTGATCCGGATGGGGGTGAGTATGGCGGACATCTCCTCATTCATGGTAAAGGCGACCCCGACCGAACTTGGATGCCGATTCAATTGGTTAGGGATTTAGCTCCCTTGCTCCGGAAGCCAAAGTGATGGCTATGACGCTTTTAGAAGCTAAACCTATCTAAATTGCGCCTGAACCGCGCATTCTTTTATCTTTGCTAGACACATATCCCTATCGTATGCAAAGATTACTATCCCTACTCTCCCTTTTTCTATTCGTTTTTTCTCTCCAAGCCCAAGACAAACCCAAATGGAATGTCGCAGAGGCACACGGTCCTAGCAAAGAACATAGTTTTAGCCTTACTGAAGGTACTTGGATGAACCTTGATGTCAGTCCTGATGGTAAGCTTATCGTTTTTGATTTGTTAGGAGACTTATACTCCATGCCGATCAGCGGCGGCACCGCCAAGCTGCTCAGTGGCGGTACTCCCTATGAAGTACAACCTCGCTTTAGTCCTGATGGCAAGCAAATTCTCTTCACTAGTGATCGAGGCGGTGGTGATAACATTTGGGTGATGAATGCTGATGGCTCAGACGCTAAGCAAATCACCAAAGAGTCATTCCGATTGCTCAACAATCCCGTTTGGACGCCGGATGGGGAGTATTTTGTGGCTCGTAAACACTATACCGCTACTCGCTCTCTTGGAGCAGGTGAAATGTGGCTGTATCACATTACAGGTGGTGCGGGCCTACAACTCACCAAGCGCAAAAATGATCAACAGGATGCTGGAGAACCCTTTGTCTCACCTGATGGTCGCTATGTCTACTTTAGTGAAGACATGAGTGGGGGGCGCTTTTTTGAGTACAATAAGGACCCCAACGGCATGATCTATATGATTCGTCGTTTTGATCGAGAAACGGGCCGTACTGAGAATGTTACCGGTGGTGCGGGTTCTGCTTTTAGGCCGACGGTTTCACCGAACGGTAAACTCCTTGCCTTTGGCAAAAGGGTACGTACCAAAACCGTGCTTTACC
>CAZHOC010000666.1:0-4085 GCA_964534295.1 uncultured Bacteroidia bacterium
TCTTGATTGGCACATGAAAGGAACCCGCTTTGGCATCCGTATGGATGATGATGGTCATATTTGGATCAGCACCAATAATGGTATCGCCCGCTTCTCCCCCTTCAGTGAAACTTTCTCTAGTTACAGTTATACCAATGGGCTCGAAGAATTAGAGTTCAATTTTAACGCATATGCCAAAACCCGCAAGGGCGAACTCCTATTTGGCAGTACCGATGGTTTTACCCTTTTCAGTCCTGAGGACATTAGTCTTAATACTTTCGTTCCTCCGATCGTTTTTACGGGCCTCCAAGTGCAAAATCAAAACGTTGAGGTCAAAGCAGACGGATTACTTTCTAAATCGATCAACCATACAGAAACCTTACGCTTTGGGCACAAAGAGGCCATTTTCACCTTGCAGTTTTCGGCTTTGGATTACTCCAATCCGCAAGGCAATCAATATGCCTACAAAATGGACGGGATTGACAATAATTGGCAATACCGGGTAGGTAAACAATCTGCCACCTACACTATCCAAAAAGAAGGTGAATATATTTTTCACGTCAAGGGAGCGAATAATGAAGGCATTTGGAATCCTCAGGAAAGACAGATTCGCATTATCGTGAGTCCTCCGCCTTGGCGGACTTGGTGGGCTTATCTGATCTACATCTCCAGTACCGCTTTATTGGTCTTTGCCATAATTCGCTTTGTGAGATTGCGGCACTCATACCAATTGGAAAAAATCACTAAGCAAAAGCAAGAGGAAGCCTATCAGATGAAGCTTCGCTTCTTCACCAATATTACTCATGAATTTCGCACTCCGCTTACCTTGATCATCGGACCTCTCCAAGACCTAATCGAGACTCACGAGCTTAGCGCCAAAGTGCAGAAACAACTCTATGCGGTAGAGCGCAACGCCCAACGCTTACTCAGTTTGGTCAATCAGCTCTTAGACTTTCGTAAGCTGGAGGCGGAGCATCGCCAAGTGGAAGCGGCTCAAGGCAATTTTGTACGCTTCTTGCGAGAGGTCTATCTTTCTTTCTTGGGCCTCGCCCAACGCCAGGACATAAGCTATCAATTTGATACCGAGGGAGAAGAATATATGCTTTGGTATGATCGCGATAAAATGGAGAAAGTGTTTTACAACCTGCTCTCCAATGCCTTTAAATTCACCCCTAAAGGAGGGCAAATCTCTGTCATCATCAGGCAGAAGGCCAACAATCTCGAGGTGAAAATCAAGGATACTGGCCCTGGTATTGCGCCAGAACTGCATGAGCAAATTTTCGAACGCTTCTTTGAGCGTTCTGCGAAGCAGCAAAACACAGATGGCATCGGAATAGGATTGGCCTATACTCGGCAGTTGTTGGAGCTTCATGGTGCCCAAATCGAAATCCAAAGCGATGGGAATTCTGGCAGCACTTTTCTCGTTCGCATCCCGATGGGCAAAGCACATTTTGATCCTCAAGACTTATTAAACGATTTCCGTAATAGTGAAGACAGCTCTCATTATCCTACACTTACCCCTGCCCCAGTAAAAATATCTCAAGCCAACCATGGAAGTGCAGCAAAAATCCTGGTAGTAGAAGATAATCCTGAAGTAAGGGCCTATATCGAACAGATATTTGAGGGAGAGTATCGATTGATTTTTGCAGAAAATGGGGTCGAGGGCTTTACCCTCGCCCGAGAGCAATTGCCTGATCTGATCATCAGCGATGTTATGATGCCAAAGATGGACGGGATTTCTTTTTGTACCCAGATCAAAACCGATCTCAATACCAGCCATATCCCAGTTTTGTTATTGACGGCTCGGACCGCGATGATTTTCCGTATTGAGGGCTTAGAAACTGGAGCAGATGATTATATCACCAAGCCATTTAGCTCTCAAGAGTTACGCTTGAAGGTCCGCAATCAGCTCAAGGTGAGAAGTTTGTTATGGGACCGCTTTGCGAGAACGCGAGACTTCAACCCCAAGGAAGTCAGTGTTACTACTGCAGATGAGCGCTTTTTGAGCAATCTCATGGATACTTGTGAAAAGCAGCTTGGCAATCCAGATTTCAATATGGAGTCTTTTGCAGACGAGTTGGCAGTCAGTCGTCCGCTCTTATTTTCCAAAGTCAAGGCGCTGACGGGGCAAACGCCTAACAACTTTTTGAAGAGCATTCGTCTAAAGCGCGCAGTCCAATTGCTTGAAAAAGGCGGACTAGGTATTTCTGAGATCGCCTATCTAGTGGGCTTTAGGGACCCTCGGTATTTTAGCAAGGTATTTCAGAAAGAGCATAAAATGACCCCAACTGAATACGCTCGCTCATATAGCGAAAAACAAAAAGGAATTTCTCCTGAATCCTAGTATCGACTGAGTTTTACAGAAGGCTCTTTGGTGCTAGTGTGCAGTTCGAGTCGGCGCAGCAAGGCTTCCACATAATAGTAATCCGCATAAACAATTGGTACATCTACCTCCGAACCTTCTGGAATATTACCGGCAGAATGCGCGAGGAGAAAGGGGCCTTCAGGATTTTGATATTTCGGCTGCTGCAGAGAAACTAAGATTTTATCTGCCCATGCGAGGTAGCGTTCTCCGAAGGAGTCCCCACTATACTGAGAAAGCTCAATTAAGGCCGAAGCAGCTATGGCTCCCGCAGAAACATCTCTGATTTCATGAGGGATATTGGGCGCATCAAAATCCCAATAAGGAATCAAGTCTTGAGGCATATTGGGATGTTCAAACATAAAAGCCGCGATTTGCTGGGCTTGTTCCAAGAAGGTTTTGTTTTGAGTGTATCGATAGGCCATGGTAAAGCCATATAAACCCCAAGCCTGCCCCCGCGCCCAAGCAGAATTATCCGCAACCCCTTGATGCGTTTGGCGAATATGCGGCTCGGCCAGAATGGTATCATAAGACACTACATGAAAAGAAGAGTAATCGTCGCGAAAGTGATTTTGGTAGGTAGTCATCGCATGCTGAAGGGCGATTTGGGCAAAATCCTCTTCCTGACTTAGCTTTTCGGCTTCAAAAAGCATTTCTAGGTTCATCATATTGTCGATGATCACCGGAAACTGCCAACGATCCCGATTGAAATCCCAACTGCGGATAGCCCCTATTTTCGGATTGTATCGTTGAATCAGGGTTCGGGAAGCTTGTAGAATAATCTTTTCATACTGGGCTCTGTCAGCATACTCTAAGCCCTGCCCAAAAGAGCAATAAATTTTAAAGCCGAGATCATGGGTATGCGTATCAAACTGCTCTTTACCGACAAATGCCGTCCACTGCTGCGCTAAATCCATCAAGTTTTTATCCTTGCTATACCCATATAGCTGCCAAAGCGTCCCCGGGTAAAAGCCGCTGGTCCAAGATCGAGATTTGGTACCATACAAACTCCCATCTGCATTGAGGGACCGCGGAATATTTAGAGAATCAAGCGGTAATGATTGGGCACGATTGAGACTTAGTTCGCTAAGAGTTTTGAGTCGTTCTTCAATTTGGGCCTGAGAAAGTTGGTTGCTTGTCTCCGGTTGCGGAGCGCAAGCAATAAGCATAATAAAAAGCAGCAGGGCAAAGGGATAGGCAGTACGGATGGGCATAAGAAATTAGCCTTAGTATTTGAGACAAAATTATGATTCTCAAGCTATTGATATGCCTTCGAAGGAAAATCTAGGATCGGGGGGACAATTGTCTAATTGGAATCATATTTCAAAAAAAATGGCCTGCAAGTGTCTCAGGAAGGATAATTGAGACAAATCTCGCACTCTTTGGCGACTATTTTCCTCCTAAGCTTTCGGAATAAGCACCATATTTATCTCATCAGGCCTCTACTACTATAATGCGACTAAATCATGAAGTTCAAGCTATCTACAAGCGTTATTACATTACTGTTATTAATGGGCATCCAAATCAGTGCGATGGCTCAACTTGGCAGTATCAGCGGCAAAGTGTCCGATGAAAAGGGAGTGTTGGTAGGTGCGACTATCTACCTGTCATCCAATCGGGCTCAAGGCACTAACTCAGATATCAATGGCGAGTTTACGCTTCCTAATGTAGAGGCAGGTACCCAAGAAATCATAGTGAGCTACCTCGGATATGAATCTCAAACTGTAAGCACCGAAGTCAAAGC
>CAZHOC010000667.1:0-785 GCA_964534295.1 uncultured Bacteroidia bacterium
TTGTTAGTCAGTCGCTTGTGGATCCTTTTTTGTCAACAACCAAAACCAAAACTAAACATGAAATCACATTTGAACACTTTCTGTTCTTACCCATATAAATCATGGGTATTGGGACTTTTTTTACTTCCCATATTGATATTTAGCAGCAAGGAAGCGAAAGCTTGTGTCGATCCTGGGCCAGACACTTTGGCACGAATTGTAGTACGTTATGATAGTACCTTTGATCAATTAGAAGTGAGGTTTACCAATCTTCGATTGATGACCGAAAACCCAGGGAAACTTTGTACTTGTGGACTTTCGAGTTTCTCCAATGCGTTTACGGATATTCTCTACGTTGCCTTTGTTGATAGTGGAACCAATAATCCTTATCCGGGATTCAATCCTTGGGATGCTAATCAAAATGCGACCACCGCTTGGAACAATCAAGCGCCCCCCTATAGTTGGGAAAGCTTTGTCGGAGCCGTAAATAGTGGTGGCTTGCAGGTAAATTCCTCAGTAGAACTGGTAATACGCGCTGGCTTGCCGGCAGGCTATGATGTGATACAGCTAGATTCTGCTAGTTTCTCTTTGGTCCTTGGGACGGATGAATACAGTGCTGCAGGAGATTCTCTTGCCGGAGCCCACCGAGGAATTAGAGAGGCTTGGAATATGTCTCGTACGCTTATCGAGACTCCTAAAAGCTATTTTGCTGAGGTCGATAGTGCAATCGAGGCCTATTTTCAAGCAAACTCCATTGAAATTGCTAGCCCAATTTCACTCCTAGAGATTTATCCAAACCCCATGAT
>CAZHOC010000667.1:795-4081 GCA_964534295.1 uncultured Bacteroidia bacterium
CTTAGATCTATCGAACGGATTGAGGTATCCATCTTGGACCTTAATGGTAGAACAGTCGCGATACTGCAAGAGCCTAAACGATTGCAGGGAATCTTAGAACAGGAATACGATCTAAGTGCGAACAAACTCCCTGGCGGAATTTACCTGCTCCGCATTCGAGCGGAAACTTGGGTGCAAAGCGAGAAAATACTTATCCAATAAGCACAACCAAATTTTTGTAGGCCAAGTGACTGGCAGCCGTGAGGAGAGTATTCTCTTTGCGGCTTTTTGTTTTGCTAGAGATCCTTTCCCATTTTGGGTTTGGCTAACTCTACCCCGCACTGCCGGCAAAACTTTTCATCTTTGGTGTAAGGAGAGCCACAATTCCAGCAATTATCCATAGCTGCCTGAATTTTTGCGGCTTTATTTTCTAAGATATTATCATAGTCTCCCCGCTGAACCCATTTAAAGAGTTCCGCAGCGCGGATGATAGTAAAAGGCTGAGGGTCCTCATAACCAGCCGCAAAGCGAATGAGCTTATCGAAATTACTCTCTTGCAGATCTTCAAAATCTTTAGCCTGCGCCCTCAAATCTTTGACAGTAACCCGGCCATGATACTTTTGAGGTAGGCCTGCGATTTTGATAAAAGCTTCTCCTGCCACATCCGGATCTTGGCAGGCCAATAGTCCCGCTCTATCCGCAGTAAATTCAGACATCCGATACCAATACATCAAGGCCACCTGAATCGGCATGGAGAGCAGATTGCCAAGCCCTAAGGTTACATCGCTAATCAACTGGGAAACGATCTGTAAGGAGTCTGCCATCATGCGGTAAAAAACATGATTGCTTTTGATATGCCCTAACTCTCTCCCCATCAAAAAAAGGAGTTCAGGACGACTGAGGAGATCAACCGCTCCACTACTGATGACGACTACGCGTTTTTTTTCACCGCTGGTGAACGATTGGATCTTATCTTCTAGCTGGATGTACAATTCTGGTACCTGTTTGACATCCAGTAGCTTACAGGCCTCTAATAGGATGCCATATAGCTCAGGGATGTTATTGTTGGTAATCCGAATATTGTCCCCAGTATGTTTGATACGCAAGTATTTTTCCAAACCGTAATCGAGCAAACGATTGGTCAAAAGCTCAAGGCCGCGAGTACGCTCTAAACGTTTAAGGGCCTCTCGATCAAAGGGGTGTTCGTATTCCGCAGAATAGAGTGGGCGTAGTATTTTACGATTCATAGGCGGGTACCACAGTTATGGCAAAAGACTGAATTAGGCTTAGATACGGTATTGCAGTTCGGGCATACTAGGAGTGCTTCCCCTTTGCTGCTGGGTTCAACTTCTTCCACTTCTTCTGCCTCAATAAGGCGGCGTTCATCGAAGATGGCCTCTTTTTTCTCCTCTCTTGAAAGAAATGCTGCGAGGCCTCCATAGACCGCAAAACCTAACAGTTTAAAGATGCCTCCACTGGTGATAAAAATAAATGCAGTAACGGCAGCAACGGCAATCCTGACATTACGGACATCGATGCCAAAATACTCTGCTAGACCTGCGCTCACTCCTGTGATACTCCCTTTGCTTCGAATGAGTCGAAGGCCTCTGCCTTTAGATTTGCCCTGTTTGCGTGGTATTAGACGTTTCATGAATAAGCATATTAGGAAGTATCAATTGAGGCTGCAAATATTTTCTACGTTTGTCTAACTTGTATCGCCAAAGTACCTGTTTTCTATGACTATTGATTTACGAAGCGATACGCTTAGCCTGCCTACTGCTCCTATGAAAGCCGCCATGATGGAAGCCCCTTTGGGCGATGACGTCTGGGGCGAAGATCCAAGCGTAAACGCCCTTCAAGAGAAGATGGCGGATCTTTTTGGAGTAAGTGCTGCCTTGTTTTGCCCTTCTGGGACCATGTGTAACCAAATTGCCATCCGTCTTTCTACTCGTCCCCAAGATCAAGTAATCTGTGATGAGACTGCCCATATTTATCTCTATGAGGGAGGGGGAATTGCGGCGAATTCATTAGCCTCAGTCAAATTACTCAAAGGAGATCGTGGTCGATTGGATGTCGATATGGTGAAAGCCGCCGTCAATCCTGCTGACCAGCACTTTCCACGTACTTCCCTGGTTGCATTGGAAAACACCTCTAACAAAGGCGGAGGGAGCTGTTATAGCCTTAGCCAGATTGCCAATATCAGCATGTTTTGTCGTGAGCAAGGTTTACGCCTGCATCTAGATGGAGCCCGTCTTTTCAACGCTCTGGTAGCCACTGGTGATTCGCCTAAGGAGTATGGCAAATACTTTGATACCATTTCGATCTGTCTTTCTAAAGGCCTAGGAGCACCGGTAGGTTCGGTTCTACTTTTCAGAGAAGAAGAGCGCTTCGATGCGATGCGAATCCGTAAACTGATGGGAGGTGGTATGAGACAAGTGGGCATGCTGGCAGCGGCAGGTATTTATGCTTTGGACCACCATGTGGAACGCTTAGCCGAAGACCACCAGCACGCGGCAATTATTGGCAAAATCTTAAACGATTGTGATTGGGTCAAAGATGTAATGCCTGTGGAAACCAATATCATTTGCTTTCAACCTGATCCAGAGCGCTACGACCTAGAAACAGTGCTTTTCCGTCTGAAAGAGCAAAATATTCTAGCAGCTCCCTTTGGTTATGGCTTCATCCGTTTTGTGACACATATAGGTATTAGCGGGGATATGATCGAACGCCTCGGAGGTGTTTTATTAGGCTTATAAGGGCGTAAGGATCAGGGAGTTTAAGGATTGGCTTCTGGTTCAGAATGCTGTAGTATACATTTACATTAATGTAATACGAACCGATGCACTTCCTTGGTCCCAAATGGCCTGTTTATCTCCTTTTCCTGTTTCTAGGGATGGGAAACTCAACTTTAAATGCTTCCATAGTAGATAGTCTATGGTATGAATACCATTCATTAGGAGATGATGCTGCTAAAATAGAAATCCTAGTTCAGATTAGCTTTTTGCAGTTTCACGATACAGATAGTGTAAATCTTTGTTTGCAAAAGGCAGACTCCATTAATCAAATTTTAGGTTCAACTTATCATGCTGGAAGCATCAGCGAAGCCTACGGTATTTTGTATGGTTGGTATCTCGATGATTTTAGCTTGGCCAAGGTATGCTTTGAGGAATCCATCGAAAAGTTTGGGGAAAGCAAAGATGCGGAAGCCTTGGGCTACGCATATGACGGCTTGGGTTCTATGTATGCTGAGGAAGGAGCGATAAAGGACGCTTTTGCCGCTTACTTCGAAGCAGAACAGTTTTTTCGA
>CAZHOC010000668.1:0-4080 GCA_964534295.1 uncultured Bacteroidia bacterium
GTCAATTATCTCTCTGAAGGAAGATGTATTTTATTTTTAGGGCCTCAGTTTGCGATTGATCAAGGAGAGGCCAAGGTCCATGAGAAAATCAAGACTCATCTCCAATCGTCCCTTTTCAAGGAAAAGCTAGATTTTCATTACGACAACCTCTATATATTTAGCCAGTCAAAGCCTCGGACCGGAGACAAAATGAGACTCCATATTGAGCTCAAAAAACAGTATCAGCAGGCTGAGCCTCACGAAATCTATGACAAGCTAGCGGAGATCCCTTTTAGCGCGATCATTTCCTGCTCTGCAGATGGCTTTCTTAAAGAAGCCTACGAACGCAAAGAGAAACCGCTGCACTTTTGCTATTTCTCCCGTAAAGGAGGTACTTCTGAAGAACCTGCCCAATTGGATATGCCCATCCTATACAATGTCTTTGGCTTTGTAGGGGATGAGGATTCTTTGATTACGACTTATGAGAGTTTCTTCCGCTTCATCATTTCTATGATGGGGGATGAGCAGCAGATGCCCCTAGAACTGCGTAATCGAATCGTAGAAGCGAAAATATTTGTCTTCATGGGCTTTGATTTCTCTCGCTGGTATATCCCGCTCTTGGTGCATAAGCTTACAAGCTTTAAAGGCGAGGACGATAGTACGACCGCTTTAGTCGACCAAGGCAATAAGTTAGACGAAAAGTCCCTGAGCTTTTACCCTATCGAAATGTTGGTCTTGGATGGAGAGTCGGTCAGTACGGTTGAGCAATTGCATACTCGCTTGCAATCTCCAGAATTTCAGGAGCAAGCAGCGATGGCGCCAAAATCTGATCCGATCAAAGAGGTCAAAACGCTTTTGACACAGGACAAGTTGGAGGAGTCCATCACAATGCTAAAAGGAGTCTACAAACAAAATCAATTAGAAGACGATTCGGTCATCATGCTAGAAGCAAGGTTGATGCGATACAATAACAATCTGGCTTTAGAAATGATCACAGCTGCTGAAGGTGCGGTCGAAAAGGCCAAAATCACCCAGGCTATCCTCTATATCATCAAAGAACTAGCTGATGAAATTGACGCATGAGTAAAATCACACGCTATCCGGGCATTGCCCCTTTTTCGCGGGCTTATAAGGACGTCTTTTATGGGCGTAGTCAAGATATTGAGGCACTTTACAAAAATCTCAACGTCAACGACTTGGTCGTTTTACACGGCAAGTCAGGCATGGGTAAATCATCTTTGCTCAATGCAGGTTTGATCCCCATGATCGAGGAGCGTAATCAGTTTTATACGCTATTCATCCGCTTTGGTAGCTACAATCCCCAGCGTCCGGAAAATCTGATCTCAATTTTCGTAGATAAGCTGCAAGCCGCCTTGGCCGAGAAAACGGCTTTTATGCCCGAAATCGAGGGCAGCAGCACCCAACATCGGCCTTCCCTTTGGCAGTATGTCAAGCGATTGCAATGGGAGAAGCGCAAAGAAGAAGGCATACTGCTGATCCTCGATCAGTTTGAAGAAATTTTTACCTATCCAGAGGAACAAGTTGAAGCCTTTCGCAAAGAATATAGTGAGGTGGTATTCAATCGAATGCCTGAAGGATTTCGTACTAGCCTTTACCAAAAAGTAGAGGAGGATCCCGATTTACTAGATCGCTACCAAGAGGAGCTGGAGTTTTTAGACTATCCGCCAACACTTAAGTTGTTGATGGGCATTCGCTCTGATCGACTAAGTTTCCTGGATCGACTTTCCCCTAGCATCCCCAACATCCTCAAAAATACTTATGAAGTAAAACCTCTGCGCCTACAACAGGCAAGAGAGGCTATCGTCAAACCAGCCAGCCATGCAGGCGAGGGCTTTTTGTCGCCGATATTTGCTTATGCGCCCGAGTTCCTCGAACGCATCCTCAATTATTTATCCAAGGGATATAGCAAAGAGATCGAACCCTTTTTGTTGCAAATTCTTTGTCAGCATATCGAAGCTTGGGTGATTGGGCAAAAGAGCAATGATATTGTAGTAGATCAGGCTGATAGCGGTGATCTAGATATGGTATCGAGGAGCTATTATGTGAGTGTGATCGAAGGCAATGATCTCGAAACAGGGCAAAAACGCTTTGATGAACATGAGCAATTACTGGCTCGCTACCTGATAGAAGGGCAACTGATCGATAGCATTCATAATAATCGTATCAGCCTCGATAAATCCATAGTAGAGCAACAAGGCTTTCCTGAGGATATGCTCGTCAAATTGGTCAACTCGCGGATCATCCGACGAGAACCCAATACGGTGAGTGGCTTGAGTTATGAGTTGAGCCATGATACACTGCTAGACCCCGTTCTACAATCCGCCCAAATCATGGGCAATCTAGAAGGCGTGATCGAAAGCTATTACAAAGGCAAGGTCGATGATTACGAGCAAAAATGGTTGGAGACCTACTTTCTAAATCAGGACGGGAAGGCAGAATCGTTCCGCGAAGCGGAGATGGAAGACCATACCCACACGGCAGACCTGCTAGATGACCGTGTCCTGCGCCGAGATGAAAATGATCGGATCAGTCTCTATCCGATGTTTTTGATGCCTGCTAACAAAGTTCGTTCGGAGCGTAGTGAAGCCGTACTTGCTGGGGAACGAAAAAAACGCAGAAGAGCGGGCTTTCTGGCCATTGGTGCCGGAGTATTGGCTTTGATCGCTTTGGGGAGTATGGGATGGGCCATTGCGCAAAGAGGCGCTGCCGTAGCAGCTCAGGAAGAAGCAGTTCATGAAAGAGAGCTTGCCCTCTACGAAAAACACAGAGCGGACAGCGCTGCCAATGTAGCAACAGAACAAAGCCTGCTAGCCATCGCATCAAAGCAACTGGCAGAGGATAGAAGGATTGAAGCGGAAACCCAAGCAAATTTTGCCCGTGAAGCAGAGCGGGAGGCTCAAAGAGCCTTTCAACGGGCGCTTGCTGCCAAAGATGAAGCAGAAGCTGCCAGAGCACTGGCCCAACTCAATGAAGCAAAAGCAATTGCTGCCTTGGCCGCTGCGGATAGCGCCAAAGCCGTTGCCGAAGCTCAGCTAGCTCAAATACAAGAACAAAATACCCAGATTGACGATCAAAATCGTCTTCTTGGAGTAAGTAATTACCTTACTTATGTAGAAGAAAATCAAGAGGCGAATCCCACAGTGGCCTTTAGATTGGCAAAATATGCTTATGATGTCGAAGCAATAGATACGACTTATCGGACCTTGATTGATATTGCTACTGATCCTAGACATCGATTTTATCGATTCGAAGAGATGGGTAAAACTAGGGCAACTTCTATGGCGCCTCCAACAGTAGCCTTTAACAAGACAGGCGACCATTACTTAGTGGTAGCGCAAACAGCCGTTCAAATTCATAAAACGAGTGGAGGAACGCGCTTAATTGCCTCCAGCCGCCATAGAGTCAATGGGGCGACTTTTTCACCCGAAGGCGACGAGGTCTTAGTGGCTTACAGCAATTTCTCCTTGATTGCCTACGATCTCAGCGGGAATAAAATCCGAGAGTATAGCAATAACCGAAAAGAGGGCTTAGGAGAGATATTTGCCCCCGCATATTCGCCTGACGGACAACATATAGTGGCTGCCTCTCGCAATAGTCGGCTATATGTTTGGGAAAGAGGGGGAAGATTGGTCAGTGATGAGAGTCAGTCAGACGTGGGCTTTGAGACTTATTTCTTCCCTAACGGGGAACGCTTTGTTACCCGCAATCTGAATCCTCATTTGTATGATGAAGAAGGAGAACTCATTGCTACGCTAGAGGGACATCAGTATGGAGTAACAGGCATAGAGGTAGCTCCAGACAGTAAATCCTTGCTTACTTATGGCGATGATGGTCTAGCAATGCTTTGGAGTCCGGATGGCAAACGCTTAGAAGTATTTGAAGGGCATTCTGACTTTGTTACGAGTGCTGCCTATTCACCCGATGGGACAAAGATTGCCTATGTAAAATGGGGAAGCGGAAGCGCTGGCGTTTTTGAGGACGTCTTTGTAATGGACTATGAAACTGGGGCAGAGAAACAAGTTACCACTCACCAGGCGTTTGACGGCTGGCCAACCTGGGTGGATAATGATCGAATCGTAT
>CAZHOC010000669.1:0-2318 GCA_964534295.1 uncultured Bacteroidia bacterium
AAGGATAATCGGATTTCGATAATCTTCCATATCAGCCGTCGTTCTCTGATTGGAATACTCTGGCGAAATACCCTTCCAGCTCTGCTTCCATGGCCTCTCGTTCATCGGCTGTACAAATTCCGGCCAGCACTTTCGCCAATTGCTTTTTGTGGTCCACTTGCATTGCACGACGGATTTGAATCCGCTGGGCCTGAGGGGAACCGGCCCCATGCATGCTTTCCGTAAGGTAGCCGACTGCATTGCGGCCAAGGGTCATGTTTTCTATCAGCCGCAGGATGCGCATCCGGTCTTCTGTACTCACATCGGCTTTCCCCCGCAGATATTTTTCTACCAATGCTCCGATTTCGGGATGGCGCAGATCTGCTTCAGAAGGCATGGTCGCTACGAGGCCACCGCCCAGATCATGGGACAGTCGTCCGATTTCATATGGCAATTTTGTCACATGATGTTTGCAGACATTGGCCAGCATATCGTCGCATAAAAACGCACCGGAGGCAGTCTCATATCCCTGATAGGACGCGGCAATTCCCGTCCCGTAAATGGTTTCATTGAGATGGGTCATCTCAACCAATTTATCCTTGATGTGGGATGCGCGTTCAACGCCGTTGAAATCTGCAATAGTCGCGGCCGCTCCGATGAGTACGTCTCCTAAACCGCTTTTGCAAACGTAGGAGCGGCGATGATAAGCGGTAAAGCGCTCGACCAACATAGAGGCGAAATCGTATTCACCGTCCATAAAGACATACTCCCAAGGGATAAATACATTGTCCAGTATGACCATGGCTTCTTGTCCGCCAAATTGGGCGTTGCCGACATCAAGATCACCCGTCTCCATGCTCCGCGTATCGCAAGATTGCCGTCCGTAGACGTAAGTGATACCTTCTGCCTCAACTGGCACTGCACCGATCACTGCATAAGCATTATCCGCTTCTCCCAAACGCATGGTCGGCATGATCACCATCCAATGTGAATTCAGACAACCGGTTTGGTGGGCCTTGGCACCACTGACATAGATCCCTTCTTCGGTACGTTTGACGATATGCACAAACATATCGGGATCCTCCTGCTGATGCGGTGCCAGACTACGATCTCCTTTGACATCGGTCATGGCTCCTCCTACTACATAATTGTAAGTATGGGTCATTTTGAGGAAGGCCTTGAAGCGATCATGATAATCAGTGCCGTATTGCTCGTCCATCTCAAAAGTGGTCGAATAAAGGGCATTAAAAGCATCCATACCCACACAACGCTGAAAACAGGTGCCGGTATTTTGGCCGAGCTTTCGCTGCATTTTGTTTTGGTTAGCAAGGTCCTCTACGCTAGTACAAACATGTAAAAAACGACTGATGCGTTCCCCGGTGAAGGGAGAAATAACCGAAGCTAATTCCGGTTCACGGACTGCTAAATCATAGGTCTCAGCCACCGCATTGATGGAGGGACGGATCATGGGATGATCCACGATCTCAGGGACCAATTCGCCGAATAGATATACTTTTAAATTTCGATTTTTGAGGCTGTTGATATAATCCTCTCCGCTGATGATTTTTGCTTGTTGCAGCTTCGCTTCTGTCGCCATGTAGTAGGAGTATTTGTACTTTTAAAATACAGATAAAAGAGGAGATTCTTAGCCTTGCCTTTGCAATTAGTCTTATCTTAAGACTCATCTCGCAATAAGTATGAAACTCGATCTCAACGCTAGCTCCCGCTGGGGTGAATTTGACCTAATTCCCCGCCAAGAGTGGAAAATCACCAACACTTTTATTGACCTGCAATCGGGACTACTGGTCGTCAATGAACAACCCGCGGATCAGAGCAAACTGACGCCCAATGAGTTTGGTACCATCCATGTCCCTAATCAACGCTATATAGTAGATGTCAAGCAACGAAAAATACTGACTGCTGCAGAGTGGACTCAGCTATTTGATTATCAGGCTCAGCATAAAATCAGCCCCGATGGTGCTTATGAGTTGATCACGCAGCGCCGCCATAATCCTGAGACAGAAATCGACCTGCTTGAAGAGCAGCTTATTGAACTCAAAACTGGCAGATTGCTCAATACTAGCAAGAGAGTTGCTTTCTACGATAATTCATATGGCGATCTCTATGAGCGCCACCTCCAAGAAATTGAGCGAGCCAAGGAAGCAGAAGAAGCCCTTGCAAAGAGCAAAAGCTTGGAACAGCACTTTTTTCATCACCTCAAGCAGCTAAAGGACAAAGACGTTTTGCTACGCTATCAAAATGAGGAGGAGCAAGTCTATCGTTTGGTCTATGTGGAGGGTTATTTTAAATTTCAGCGGGAGGAGAAAAAGTTTTTTGCG
>CAZHOC010000669.1:2328-4078 GCA_964534295.1 uncultured Bacteroidia bacterium
AGGATTGAGAACAAAAGCAGAAAAAAATGAAACGATTCATTGTTTCTCTTTCAATCGTTTTGCAACGCCCGAGGAAGCGTGGCGTTTTATGACCCAAGATCCAGAGTGGTTTGTGCGCTATCAGCCTGTTTGGTATAAGCGCGGGGAACGGCTCTCTAATCCTTTATTTGCGCGACATTTGATTCATGTCGCCAATCAGATACGCAATACCACTCAGATCAATTGGAAGCATTTTTGGGCCATCCGACGCTGGGGGAATTTACTTTATGCCGCCGATCTTGACCGCCGAGAATATCTGCAAATCTGCCCTAATTGTACGAAGCGTGTATCTTTTTATTCCCGTTATCCTACTTATATCTGCACTGATTGCAGGGAGTTGATTACAGACAAAGCTGGTCGTCGACTCTCCTTCAGCAACACCTCCATGAGCGGGGGCTGTCAAGGCTACTATTTAGACACTAAGGAAAAGTATGAAGGCTATGATTGCTATATCGGTGATAAGCAGTTTGTGGCCAAAGAAGCCCGTTTTGGAGGCGTAGTCATTGAGCTGTATGATGAGACCCGAAAAGGATATTAATCCCTTACTCTGTTTCTCTGTGCCTCTGTGTTCAATTTATTATTCATCTCCCGCTTCGCGGAACGCTTACTCAAATAATCCCAACTGCCCTTTCGGAGGCTTCGGCTTGCGCTCGATCGTCTTACCTCCGTAACGGTGAGAGTCGCGGCGTTCCCGATTGAGGGCCTCATCAAAATCAGTCTCAAATCCCTTCTCAACCCTTTGAGCGATTTTACTCAACTTCTTGATGGCCTTTTGTTTATCAGTTTGGCCGATTTTGGCTTTGTCTACCGCTTCGCGCAACGCTTGTATCGATTGGTCGTAGACCTTGGTCGGCACTGGAAAAGGCGTCCCGCTCTTACCACCATGCGCAAATGAAAAGCGCGCTGGATCGCTAAATCGAGAAGGCGTGCCATGGATTACCTCGCTCACCAAAGTCAAAGACTGTAAGGTGCGTGGTCCCATTCCCTTGAGCAAAAGCAAGTCTTCGAACTTACCCGCTTCGGTTTCCTGCGCCAAGCGCAAAACTCCTCCCAAACGCTTCAAATCCACATCCTTAGCCTGTATATCGCAGTACTCTGGCAACTGCATCTTGGGTACTTCATTGAGGATTTTGTCAGGATCTTCTTTAGAGATTTCGATGATCGCCGCTTGGGTTTCCTTGGCGTCTTTGCTGACGAGATTGAGGATCAATCCCTGATTATCGCCGCAAACGGCGGCATGAGGTTCTTCGACAAAGGATTGGATCGCCTCCGAATGCCAGTGGTAGCGCCGCGCTAATCCCTCTTTGCCCGCCATACCTTGCTGGATCACTGACCAATGACCTTCCGCACTTAGGACAAAGCTGTGGAGATAGAGACTAAAGCCATCCTGCAGGGCAGTGTTGTCGACTTTGGCGCTTAGCTTACTACTGCGAGCGAGACCTTTGCCGTCAAGGCCGGTATAATCTCCAATACGGATGAGCTCTTCTGGAGTCTTAAGTGATTGCTTGCCTTTGCCGCCACAGACATAAAGCCCTAAGCTCTGCGCGTGTGGATTGAGCGATTGGCGAAGAGCACGCATTACAGCAGTGGTAACGCCAGAAGAGTTCCAGTCCATGCCGATGACCGCGCCAAAGCTCTGAAACCAAAAAGGGTCAGAAAGCCGCTGAATAAAGCCTTCTCGACCATACTCTATGACGATGCTCTCCACGAT
>CAZHOC010000670.1:0-4076 GCA_964534295.1 uncultured Bacteroidia bacterium
GTTTAGATCAGTACCTGCTGCCATGTGGGCTTGTAAAAGGCGTAGATCACCTAATAATGCCGATTCATGAATCGTCCGTTTTGGGGCTTGAGGAGTAGAAGAGACTTGCTCGTCGTTAACAGTTTCCGTAGTTCCACAGCTGACTAGACAGATCATGCTCAGAAAGCCAATGGTAGTACCGATAAGTAGGATAAAATTGCGAATAAAATGCATAGTGATTAAAATTTGATTAAGTGATTTGTTTGACACGATACAAAGGTGGGAAAAGGCCTTGAAGCACACGAAACAGCCATGCTGCAAGCTTTTTGACCTATGCAGCATCACTATCACTTATGACGCAAGCCTATAAATGAGGGCGCAAAGGCTAAGTTCATTTGCTGAGCAGAACGGAGAATTGCATATTGCCTATGCGACTGAATTTTTTATTTCATGCCAACATTAAAGGGCGATAATGATCCGTTTTTTAGCCGTCTCAATGAGGCCATAGAGGCCCATATTGAGGAGGAAGCGTTCGGCGTCGCCGAACTCGCCCACGAAATGAATATGAGTCGCTCTACTCTCCTGCGGCGCGTAAAAAGTGGTACTGGACTTTCGGCTTCTCTCTATATCAGAAGGATCCGCCTGCAACACGCCAAGGAGTTGCTGCAAGTTGGTGAGCTTACGGTATCAGAAATTGCCTATAAGGTAGGGTTTAGTAGTAGCTCCTATTTCACCAAATGCTTTAGAGAAGAGTACGGCTACACCCCCAGTGAAGAAGGGCAACAAGTGGAACGCCCAAACATTGAAGCTTCGCAAGAGCCTGAAGTTTTTGCCCCTAAAAAAAGGACCAAAATAGGACTATGGTCAGGGCTCATTGCTGGAATCGCTCTAGTGCTTGGGATTGGATTCTTGTTAAATGGGCCAAAAGAAGCAGAAGGGCAATCAAGTCCAAAGACAATCGCAGTGCTTCCCTTTCAAAATGATAGTCAAGACAGTAGTAATGTCTATCTAGTCAATGGCCTTATGGTTGCCCTGATTGACAATTTGCATCAAATACAAGATCTGCAAGTTACCAGTCGGACTACCATCGAACGGTATCGGGGCCTTTCACGCACTATTCCTGAACTAGCAGCAGAATTAGGGGTAAGCTATTTTGTTGAAGGCAGTGGCCAAAAGATGGGAGATAAGATACTCCTTACCCTTCGCCTGATAGACGGTCAAGCTGATACCTTGATATGGTCGAGACGATACCAGAGGGAGACCACGGATATTTTCCAACTCCAAACGGAGGTATCAACCTCCATTGCAGAAGAAATTGAAGCATACATAAGTCCCGAAGAACAGCAAAAGCTCCAATTAGCTCCCACAGAAAATCTATTAGCCTATGATCATTATCTCAAAGGCCTAGAACAGATAAAAAGGGAAAACCGAGATGATTTAATTCTTGGGATTGCCTCCCTTCAAAAGGCGATAGCTGAAGATCCACAATTTGCCCATCCCCATGCCTATCTGGCTATCTCCTATTATTTTTTGGATTTATACCAAGTGGAGAAAAAGCATGTTGAGGATATCAATACTTATGCAGACAAAGCATTTCTACTCGATCCAGAACTTAATGAAAGTCTAATTGGCAAGGCCTTATATTATATGCAAACTGGGCAATTTGAGCTCGCTATCCAGTTTTTTGATAAGGTGCTAAGAAAAGATCCTGGTTCAGGTTGGGTGCACAATCTACTTTCGACCATTTATAGCCTCCATCTGCCCAACACTCAAAATTACTTACGGCATGCTTTACAGGGAATCAACTATGCAGTGGCCGGTCAAGATTCAAACACCATTAGCTTTGCTTATCTCCACCTTGGCAACTCCTTGGCACAAAACGGATTTCTAGCTGAATCAGTGCCTTTTCTTGAAAAATCTCTCCAATACCAAGCAGGCAACCTCTTCTCTGAAACCCTTGCTATCTACGTACAATTAGGCTTGGACAATGATTTTGACTTAGCTTATCAGCGGTTTCAGACTTTATTGGCAAAGGATACTAGCTTTTTGTCCTCGCTACACGAAACTGCCAAACTCGCTTTATACCAGCGAAAGTACGAGGAGGCTTGGGAATATTACAGTCGTTTTTTAGCTATCCGCCAACAATCTGGTTTGAACGTATACCAAGGGGAAGACATCAATATCGCCTTCGTGCTCGATCAGTTGGGTCGCAAAACAGAGGCAGACCGTTTTAGGGCTCGTTATTTTGAGTATTTACAGAGTGAAGAAACCGCCTTTCAAGATTTAGGATATGCAGCTTACTATACTGCTATTGGAGAGAATGCCAAAGCCATATCCGCCCTCAAGGCATTTGCCCAACAAGACAATTTTCAATATTGGCTCATCCTGTATATTGAACAAGACCCTATGTTTGAGTCTTTAGAGGGTGAAGCAGATTATGCTGAGACGATTCAGGCCATCAAAGACAATTTCTGGCTTCAACACCAGCAGATGCGTACTGAGCTTCAAGAGGAGGGTTTGATTTAGGGCTGCTTTGCAGAACGCTTTTCTCTAGCCTTTGAGGAGAATGAGACATCCCCTTCCGTCTAATCAGCCCCTTCAGACGGTAGATTTCTCGCTAGTCCCCTTCGAAGGGGACGGCCAGCGAAAAGGGGATGTAACGACATAATCGTTCTGCGAAGCAAATACAAAAACATACACTATTGTATGTTTATTTTTTTCTTACTAGCTTGCTCATATGGCTAGATTGAGCAAAGAGGATTGGCTAGCAGAGGGCTTTAAAGTCCTTTCTGAATTTGCACAAAACAAATTGCGCATTCTCTACCTTTGCGAACGCTTAAAAGTTACCCGGGGCTCCTTTTATCATCACTTTAGTAGCATCGACGAATACATCGAACAATTGATGTTGTCCTGGGAACAGAGCAATACTCGTCAAGTCATCAAAATTGCCAATCAAGGCGGCGATCCAAAAGCTCGCTTTGAAAGACTTAACGAATTGGTAGTCAACATTGATCAATCAATTGAAACGGCCATACGTTCTTGGAGTCACTACCATCCGACAGTACAGACCTACCTACAAAAGGTAGATCAGCTCAGGTTACAATATTTAGAAGATCTGTTTCTCAAAAATGGCTTCCCTCCTAGCGAAGCTGCCGATCTAGCTACGCTTGAGTATGCCGTATTGATCGGTGTCCAACAACTCCATCCCCACATTAAGGCAAACAAAATGGATAGCCTCTACGATACTTACCGTAAATATTTTGGCAAACCCACTAAACCATAAAAAAATTTTATCGTAAAACATACAGTACTGTATGGTATTTTAACTATCATAATATGAACACACTACTAAGCATCCTTCTAGCAAGCATTTTTATCGCCATTAGTGGCTTACACTTTTATTGGGTACTAGGTGGCAGATGGGCCATGAATGCAGTCGTACCCACTAAAGCAGATAGTGGAGACCTCACTTTCAGTCCCCCTCCTATAGCAACCATTGTGGTGGCGCTTGGCTTACTCTTGATGGCATGGATAAGCCTGGCCATAGCAGGTCTATTAGATTTCCCTCTAAGCGCCGCTTGGGTGCGGGGAGGAATGATTGGCGTGGCTTCGATTTTCGCCTTACGCGCTGTCGGAGATTTTAAATATGTAGGACTTAGCAAAAAGATCAAAAGCACCCCTTTTGGTCGGAATGATACTCGCTATTACACTCCATTATGCATCCTAATTTTCACCCTTAGCAGCACACTTTTATGGCTCAATTAAGTATTTCTCACTGGTTATTATATCTCGCTGGTATTCTGCATTTGTTATTGGTGGTACTTCACCTTGGGTTCCCCAAGCTACTAGGTTGGGCGAAGGCATTGCCTAAAATGGACAGTATGAACCGAGGCGTCTACCTCACCATACATTGGATGCTCATTTTATGGTTAGGCTCTGTGGCTAGTGTATTGATCTTGGGAGCAAATATGATTTTAGAGCAGTCCGTAGGTTTGTTTTTACTCGGTATTATTGCGCTGCAGTGGGTCTTGAGACTAGTCTTTCAATGGGTATATTTTCATCCTTGGAAGGGCGAAGAGAAATGGCTCACAATTGGT
>CAZHOC010000671.1:0-261 GCA_964534295.1 uncultured Bacteroidia bacterium
TTATTTTATAAGTCGCGTTTATGAGTTCCGCGAAGCGGAACGCCCCCTCAACATCAGACGATTGAGTCTCAAGAAGCACAAAAGTACCATCTTGATTAAGGTCGACAGCCAAACTTACCCCTATGCTTGGAAGGGCAGTTTCCACGCCTGTCTGTGGCTCTGTATCCGCATTATGATCCTCCCAAACGATGCCTATAACTGCATGCTCTCCCTTTGGTTTAAAGGACCAAATCGCAGTAAGATTATCATTATTAGAGAGGA
>CAZHOC010000671.1:294-4057 GCA_964534295.1 uncultured Bacteroidia bacterium
CAGCTTCCACTTTCATCCGGGTCGCCTATTAGTTGAGTCTGTCCCAGAACGCTATGGTCTTGGGTCTGTAACTGGTGAAAGTAAGTGCCAATTAATAAATTACTGAAGGTCAGCTGACCTTGGGCATTGGTTTGAAGGCTGCTTACCAAAGGATCTTTATCGGCTTCGAATACCCCATTTTCATCCGCATCATAGTAAAGATTGACTGGGACATTATTTATCCCTTCATCAGCAGCATCCTGCTGAAGGTCCCCATCCCAATCCACATTAGTTTTGACGGTCAATGAAGACCCTCCCTGTAATTGAAACCCAAAATCAAGCTCCTGGGCCCATTGATTGTTATTTATGGTTTGGATAATGCTTCCGTTTAAGCTGGCATCAGCTTCAGCGGTTGCTTGAAAAGTATATTGATTAGCTTGTGGATGGCTGCCTAGACTGACGGTATAAGTTTCTCCATCTGTCAATGCATCAAATTGATAATATCCTTCTGCGTCAGTGTTTACTAGCGGGCAATCGACGCCAGCAGTACAACTAGCACTTTGCAGCTCGACGGGAAAATTGGCAATGCCAGGTTCTAAGTGATCTTTATTTCCATCGGCATTGAAATCATGCCAAATTTGGCCAGTAATGCCCGCAGAAGTCGCATATCCAAAACTAATATTTTGATGATCTACCCCCGGATTGAGCACTGGAAGGTCTTGGAGATTATCTGTAGGGTTCCCCCACTGAGAGTCGCAAGTGCTACAAAGACCTGTTTCATCCGGATCTGCCTTCGTCGTACTATTTGCAGGTAGACTAGATTCATCCAAGGCTAGATAAAAGTAGCCATCGCCCAAGCCTTCAAATAGATATTCACCATTATGAGCTGTATAAACTGAGTCCAGCAAGACCCAAGTTCCACCATTGCTGACACTGGTACAAGCCTCTGTGATTTGGGCTGCATTTTGGGGAGTTAAGCGTTCTCCGGAGGAGTTTTCACAAACAAAAGCCATCAACTTTACCTGCGAAATAAAGCCATCAGTCCCTTCAAATCCCGTACTACCCGACCAACCTGCGACAGAGCCAGAGTAATCATTCCAGACATAGCCGCTGATGCTGCCGCTCGGTTTGATAACTTGATTGAGAGTATCTGTCAGGAGCACAAATGTACGCTGATCAGAAAGCTTTAGCATTTCTATATTAGAGACCAATTGCACCACAAAGTCTTTTGTATAGGTGGTAGCTTTGGGTCGAAAGTTCAGTTCTACGCTAACATCTTCTCCGGATCGCATGGCGCCAATGTTGAGCCAAGTGAGTTGGCCATTTACTTGGTCAATATTGCTAGGAGCTGGATTAGCAGAAATGAATTCAAGCTGGGCTGGATTATAAAACTCGACCCATTTAGAGTTATTAAGGGTGATGTCCACTTGGTCAAACATATGCTCCAAAGAAACCTCAATGCTCAATAACTGTCCTTCATAGGTTGGGCTTGGAGACTCAATTTCATGCTCGTGCCTAATCATTGGGCTTATACCAATGGAAACATTTTGGTCCATTCCGGAAAGTGAAATTGCCTGCTGCGTAGAGGCATCATTTCGCATCCAGGCCTTGGCGAGAAGGCTCGAATCTGTATCGACAAGTAGAATATATTCAGCTGATGGTAACGCATTGAATTGAAAGTTGCCGTTTACATCAGTGCTTTGGCTACGAAGCTGTGGTTCTCCCTCATCAAGCACACCATTTTCATTGAGGTCTAAATGGAGCGACAAGTGTAGGTTAGGAATACCCGCCTCGCCACTTTCTTGAGTTCCATTGCCATAATAGTCCTCAGCAGTATCTGCGTATATTTGCCCGGAAAGGCTGCGGTTAGCGGCAATTGGGACAATATTATTGGCTTGAATTAAAGCAGGCCCAGCTTGTATTAATACTTCGACTTCGGGTTTCACAAAAGAAGCTGTAAAATCATTGGGAACACTTATTTGACAAGAGAAATCATAGGTTTCGTTGGCCTCCATTGCTTCTTCAAGCAGCCAGATAACATCCGTTATATCTGACACATTTGCAGGCTCGCTAGTTTGCCAAGTAGCTCCTTGGGTGGTAGAATACAAGACTGAGTGTTCGCCGGAGGCTGAACCACTCACCAAATTTGTCCCATCCGGGATTTGGAGGTGTAGATTGATACCGGCCGCTATTCGCGGAACGCCCAGTTCATTTGGGCTGGTATGGCTCAACTGATATTGTAAAGGGAGAATATTGCCAAGAGGAATACTGTCTAACGTATTAGCTAGCAAAGAAAAAGGCTGAGACAAGGCCTCAAGATTGGCAATTGGACTCCCAAAGTTTTGATTAAATCCTTCTTCCTCTAATTGCTTGGCCACAGAAAGGTAAGGACTGAGACTAGCCTCGCATTCATGACCAATTACCATGAACTCATACTTGATTAAGGCCGTTGCGCCCCTATTTTCACGATTAATATTTCTTAGATGCGTTTGGTTTTGAAAGGCTTGATAGGACTTGTTTCCACTGGCATCCTCCAGAATCAAGACACCAGATGTCCCTACCAGCCGAAAACAGTTTGGATCAAAGGTCGCTAATCGACCTACTGGTTGCAGGAAAGCGTTGAAATCAGGCAGTAAGTCTGCGTTCCCATCAAAGCCCTCATTTACGCGACCTAATTGGTACCAAATCGGGACTGTAATCTTCTGCCCAGCAGTATTGGATGTAGGATTGGCACCATAATGCCCAACCACGCTTTGCAGTAGGTCCACATAATCGCTTGGAATATCCTGCGCATTGGGAGCTCTAGTCTGAATATCGGCTTTACGTTCTTCACTTCTAAAGAATAAGCTTTGCGTACTGTTGGCGTTTAATTCTGTACCAGCATCGTCAGCCTTGGCCCATACGTCGTACTCCAACCATAGATCGTCTGAAATATCTTCGGTAAGAGTTACGGAAATTCCATTTTGGTCTGTTCGAGGATATTCTACTAACCAATATTGCACGACGCTCTCTCCAGCCCCCAGTTCACCGATATAACGAAAAGCGTCCGCCTGCCCCTTATGCGTCAATGAGAGAGAACCACTAAGACCTGAGTGGGTACGGGAAGGATAAATACCCGCAGTACCAGCATCATAATCTCCAATGCTTATACTAAGCTCAGAAAGGGCGTTACTACCATGATTGGTGATTTTGGCCGCTAAGTAAACGAGTTCTGGCCCGTTATCATTTGCTTCAACGATCAGATTAGAGCCACTTAGCAACTCGATTTCCAGATCACCATCAGGATTGGTTGCCCAAAGGGATTGGAGACTAAAAAGCCCCACCATCATGGCAAATAAGGATTTTAGCCAGCTTGATAAGCGGTTATTTAAAGCAGAATGAGGGAAGGCTGGAAGTAAAAGTTTCTGCATAAGCTTGAAGAACGAAATTCAACAAGCACAAATTAATCCAATTCGATATAAATTTTCCCTTTTATTTATTACGGTTTATTGCACCAATCAAGTAATTTGGAGCAGTCCTTACATATCTACTGGTGCTAATGTTTGGGTATTTGTGGCCAAAAGAATAATCCAATTAAGGCCTAAAAAGTGTTCATTTTGTCAAACAGTTTCCTTCATTAGAGTTCAGCATAATTTTGCAGCAGGGCGGGTCGTTATGAGTGTATGGGTATTTTTATCTGCCGTGTATTCCAACCAACAAAGCGTTTAGCAGGCCGTAAAAGTAGTGAAAGAGATGAAAGGAATGGCCGCAATTTGAAATGGATATTGGCTTGATAATTGTCTCT
>CAZHOC010000672.1:0-4055 GCA_964534295.1 uncultured Bacteroidia bacterium
GTGTCTTTCTCACTCGGGATCTGATCGTGGGAGTGCAAATGTGAATATTGGAACCTCGGGCGCCGAGATTGGTGGTGCTTTTGGTGGTGAAAAGGAAACAGGCGGCGGCAGGGAGTCCGGCTCTGACGCATGGAAAGCCTACATGAGGCGCCAAACCAATACCATTAATTACTCTACGGAACTGCCGCTCGCGCAAGGGATTAAGTTTGAGCTTTAATCAAAAGATGGATTTGTAAGTAGAAAAAGGAGGCATGACCTCCTTTTTTTGTTTAAAATATTTGCACCATATTTAAGAGTATTCTCGTTTTGCTTTGTTACAGAGAAGGGGATAATTGATAATTAATTATGAGAAAGCTATTTATTCTTTTGTGTTTGCCACTTTTTTCTTGTGATTCTGAGCCGAATGAGGAGTTTATTCCTGAAATAATAGCAGAGGCGGAGTTGTTTTCTGTTGAGGCGCAAGGAGACGATCAATACACAATATTGGAAACACGCATTGGGACAGCGACTTTCGGTCAATACCAAGACATGGTCAGATTGACCATTACTTTGGAAGGAATGACACCCAATACTGAAAAAGCAGTACACATTCACAATGGATCGTTGGAAGATCCGGGAAGACATTGGAACCAAGGCTACTTATTTGCGGCGTGTGATTCCGTCAGCCTTGGAAGAAGGTGGGACAAGCCTTTTCTTGGTGATGTAGGTAATGTTTCGATAGACAGTGAAGGAAATGGGGAGTTTGTGCTAACGACAGATCTATGGCGCATCAACTCAGGTGATAGCGATGATGTATTGCAGAAAATAATCATCATCCATGAAGAACCTCAAGACTTTTCAAACGAATGCACTCCGTTTCACGTCCACGATCATTCCAATGAGAAGATCGCTGGAGGGGTGATCAAGCTGATTTCGGATATCCAGGAAAAAGCACAGTTGGTCGTGAAAATGGAACAAGTCCCCGAGTTTTTGATTTGCAAATAAAAAAGGCGACCCACTTTTGGATCGCCTTTGAGCACCGGTGAGGTGCATCGCCTTAGTAAATCACTACCACCATGAGTCTAAAGCAAGCTCTTAGATTTATATCTTTTCTTGAACGCTAAGTAATTGAATTAGCATGGTTCAATAAAATTTATGGGGTTATCAATTGGTTAGCACTGACAATTTTTTGTAGCAGTGTACTGTTTTGCTCAGCCAACCCTTGATCTCATCAGTTGTTTCAAAAAATAGGCGACCCACTTTTGGGTCGCCATCGCCTTAGTAAATCACTACCACGTGAAATAATCTTATCGCTTTATTGATTGTTAGACTGGAAGTCTAAAAAAAACCCTACCTCAAAAAACAAAAAAAGCGATCCTGCTGATGGGACCGCTTTTTGGCACCCCTTTAGGTGCTTGCTTTCTAGTTTAATACAATAAACTATTTTCCCTAGCTTTCTTAATAACCCAAAAGTCCTGAAATTATTCTGCTAATTCAAAAAACGTGAGATAGCAAATGGTTAGCAGTGATTATTTTTTCTGATGAAAATTACTTTTTTTAGCTACTAAATAGGGCCTTGTTAATATCTGCCTTTCGAAATATGGTTAGCAGTTCCAAGTTTGTTATTAGTGCATTCTTATTCGTTTTTATTCTGCCTTCACTTTGCTTGTTTGGGCAGGACGCGGAGTACAACAAGTCTTTGGTGGCTAGTACCTTAGATAAGATCGATTCACTTCTATCAGCTGACAACAATGTCGAAGCAAAGGTCCTGATCGATTCGATAACTCCAATGCTGGCTAAGGCTGATAGGTCTGAGGAAATACTCTACCATAAGCTTAACGGGGATTACTACTTATCAGAAAACTTATATAATGAAGCTGTCGCTGCTTACGAGCCGCTAACCAGCCTCTCAATTAAGGAGTTGGGAGAAGCGATTTCTTTAGCATATGCTCGTGCCATCAATGATCTGGGGATAGCATACATGAAGGTCGGAAAATATGAAGAGGCGATTCAGGCGCATCTTGACAGTCAGGTAGTATATGATCAATTTAATGATCCCCAGGGGGGCTCCTACAATTTCAATAATATCGCCATTATCTACACCAAGCTAAAGAAAATTGATTCTGCAATCTTTTTTCATAAGAAAAGCTTGTCCTATGCAAAATTGGCCAAAGACACTTTAGGGATCGGGTTTAACCTGATGAATATGGGGATGCTGTACATGGATGACAATGATCTTTTAAAAGCACTATCCCATTTTCAGGAGTCTCTTGCAGTCTTTGAGCAGCAGAAAAGTGAAGGACTCATCAATGCTGTCAAAAGAAGAATAGCTACTTATTATGAGCGGGTGGAAGATTACGAGAGATCGCTGGAGACTTATCGCGAAGTGTTGGCATACAACCAGCTAAAAGGCTCCAGATCTGGTCAGGGTGGCACTCATGTTCAAATGGCAGGATTATTTCTTGAAATGAAGGAGATGGATTCGGCTTTATACCACATCGATAAGACACTCTCGTTTTATGAACCCTCAGGGTATGTCAACGGCTTGGTTAAGGCCTACATGCTTAAAGGAGATTACTGGGCTGAAATAGGTGACTTGCTTCGGGCTAGGAAAAACTATGAAAAGGTAACTGAGTATACAAAAGGAAACATCAAAGGGATGTACATGGTGGCAATGAAGGGAATTGCCAAAATAGAGCTGGAAAGAAAAAACTACCTGATTGCGATCGATATGATTACTGAAGGCCTGGAAGCTGCTAATTATTCTGCCTCCGCAGGAAATATGGCGGGTGCATACAATGTCTTGTATAAAGCATACAAAGGGTTAGGTAACAGCGACAAGGCCGTTGAGTATCTTGAAAAATATCTGAATGAACGAGCTAAAATCTTTGATAAAGATCAAATGATCCAATTTGCACGAGTAGAGTACCAAAACCAACTAGCAAAGAAAGAGGCGGAGAGAAAACTGCAACAGGCAAGAAAAGATGCCGACGTAGCTCGTCAGCTCACTAGAGAGCGTTGGATTAGCTATATGGCCATTTTAGCTACCCTGCTATTCTTAGTGATCGCCATCTTCGCTTATCGAGCGTATCGTATTAAAAGGACTTCCAATCATGAGTTAAACATTAAAAATGAAGAGCTTACGCTACTTCGCGAAAGTGAGCGGCAGCTTTCTGAAGAAGCGATTTCCTCTAAAGAGCGTGAGCTTGCTACCATGGCGATGGCAACCCATGAAAAAAACGCACTGCTAAAGGATTTAGAACAAAAGGTAAGTTTCATTGAGAACAGGATGGGAGAAGAAATCAAGTCGAGCTTGAAGGAAATGCGAAAGACCATATCGGATAGTTATTCGCTCGATGACAGCTGGGATAGCTTCATGCATAAATTTGAGGGCGTACACCCCCATTTTTTTGATAAGCTAAAAGAAGAGAATCCTATTTTGACGATCGACGATCTGAAATTGAGCGCTTACCTAAAAATTGGAATGTCGAACAAGGAGATTGCCAATGTAACGCATCTAACTCTGGGATCCGTAAAAAGTAAGATTAACCGTCTTAAGAAAAAGCTGGAGATGGGTCCTGATGATAGCGTAAGAGACTTTATGTTAAAGTATGCCTAAAACCTACAGTAAATCTATCATCGTATCTGTCGAGGATATTGACTTTAACGATCATGTAAATAACCTGGTCTATCTGCAGTGGGCTCTGGATATATCACGTGACCATTGGATTTCTCAGGTCGACGAGGAGATCAGGGATAAGTATTTCTGGGTGGTAAGGAAACATCAGATTGAGTATTTGAAGCCTGCCTTTGAAAAGGACGAAATTGAGCTACTCACCTTTGTGCAAGGTATACGAGGCCCTTTTTCTGAGCGGCTAGTACATGTGTTAAGAGAGGGAGAAGTCATTGTAAAAGTCAGCTCGAATTGGTGCTTTTTGGAAAGGGCATCTCAAAAACTTAGGCGAGTACCAGAGGAGATTAAGGAATTATTTCTGTAACAAATTTATATTTGCCGTCCTTAGGGGCTATAGCTCAGTTGGCTAGAGCGCTACACTGGCAGTGTAGAGGCCGCCGGT
>CAZHOC010000673.1:0-4055 GCA_964534295.1 uncultured Bacteroidia bacterium
CCCCTAAAAAAGAGTCAATGCAAAGTCATCCATATAGCTACGAAGTCGAAAAACTAAGCCTCCCCGATGGCTCTCAATTGGCCTACAGGGAATTTGGGAAAGGAGAAGAGACCCTGTTACTGCTGCACGGACTGGGTAGCTATCTACCGGTTTGGGATAAGATGAGTCCTTATTTGGAAAAGGATTATCAGTGTGTGGTTTTGGATCTCCCCGGTTTTGGGCAGTCCTCAGCCCCCTCTGAAGCAATCAGTATCGCCTTCTTTGCTAAACAAATTGAATCCTTTGTACAGCAAAAGCAGCTTAAAAACTTAAGCCTAGTTGGACACTCTATGGGGGGACAGATAGCTATCCGTATTTGTCTCAATCAGTCAATCGAAGTAAAAAACCTCATTTTGTTAGCCCCAGCAGGCATCGAAAGATTTAGCCAAGCGGAAGGCGATCAACTCAAGCAATTTGTTACCCCTGCCTCTGTATTGACACAGACAGAGGAACAGATAGCGCAGAATTTTGCCATCAATTTTTATGGCAATCAGCTCCCAGAAGATGCGGGCTTTATGTATCAAGATCGATTGCTACTAAAGCAGGATTCAAGCCATTACAAAAGCTTTGCGGAGGTATTTCCAGCAAGTATGTCAGCTATGCTGAACGGTCCAGTCTATGAGGAACTTGATCAAATAGATATTCCTGTACTGGTCCTCTTTGGAGCAGAGGATCAACTCATTCCCAATCGCTTTTTGCATCCAGATCTCAGTATTGGGAAGGTGGCAAAAATAGCGGAGGAGCGTATCCCATCAGCAGAAGTCCAGCTTCTCGAGCAATGCGGTCATTTTGTCCCTTGGGACCAGGCCGCAACAGTGAGTGAAAACATCCGCCGATTTACACAATCGACACCAATAATAGCACCCTAATTGATTTAACGGTTTAACCTAGGACTACTTATGAAAAAACTTATTCTATTAACAGCAGCCATATTATTGTCGGGCTGGACATTGCAAGCCCAAAATGCAAGCATCAATGGGACGGTGAGCGATGATGAGGGAAATCCCTTAATTGGCGCTTCTGTGGCCATTCAAAAAACAACAAAAGGTACGATTACGGATGATCAGGGAAGCTACAGTCTAAGTGGACTGGAAAGCGGTAATTACACCATAGTAGTTTCTTACATCGGTTTTTCTGAAAGCAGCAAAGAAGTGAATCTCTCAGACGGGCAAACGTTAAATTTAGATTTTGCCTTGACAGGTGGCACCTTCTTTAGCGATCAGGTAGTGATCTCAGGCTCCAAAACGCCGGAAAAGATTACCGAAAGCCCTGCAACTATCGTTGCTGTTTCAGCCCAACAAATAGACGAATATGCGGGTAATCCAGCAGAGCTTTTGGCTCGGCAGAAAGGAGTTGATTATTTCCGGGCAGGGATTGCGACACCGGCTTTGAACATCCGTGGCTTCAATTCCAATTTCAACGCAAAAAACCTTCAAGTTACAGACGGGCGATTTTCGACCCTCATTGCGACAGGCTTGCCTCTTGGGCCACTTAATACCAGCATCAAGGAAGATATTGAACAAGTTGAGGTAATCTTAGGTCCCAATGCTACCATGTATGGACCAAACGCTCACAACGGGCTTTTGAACACCATTACTAAAGATCCGAGAACCTCAGAAGGTACCACTTTTGTGCTTAATCCTGGGGTAAATGGAGATGGAAATCTCTTTTACTCTGGTCGTTTTCGTCATGCTCAGGTCATAAATGATAAGCTTGCTTATAAGGTTGTGGCGGAATATACTCGGGGTACGGAGTTTGATTGGGCGGACTCGGTCTATATCGATCGAGTGGGTGCCTTTGACTCTCTCGGCAATGCCATTCCAGATGGCATCAAGGAGGGTTATGAAGAATTAGAACTAGATCCTGAAGTAAGCTTCCTGAGAACAGAGGCAGCCCTGTATTATAGTCCGACCAAAGACGCAGACTTTATTTTGAATTGGTGCCGGAGTAATAGCAATTACCTTTCACCGACCAATGTCGGCAGGAACCAAATCAAAGATTGGGCGATCAACTATTACCAATTGCGTTTTAGCAGCAAGCACTGGTTTGCCCAGGCATACTTTACCCAAAGTAGCACTGACTCCACCTACTCCATTGACGAGAGAACTAAGCAGTATTATCGACTCTTAGATGCTGGTCTCTCTGATGCAGATGCAAGAGGTGAAATGTCATATGCTAGTGGTGCTTTGTTTCAGGACAGATCACAAAGAGCCAATGCTGAGGTGCAATACAACAATCAATTTGGCAGACTGAACTTAAGCATTGGCGGTCAGTGGCAACTTGATCAAGCCAATAGCCTTGGAACCTACCTGCTAGATGAAAATGAAGATGATTTCATCAACATCAATCAATACGGAGCCTACCTACACCTAAAATATGACTTCAACGAAAATTGGAAGGCAGTAGCCGCAGCCCGTGCTGACTACCATGAAGTTTATGAATTTAACTTCATCCCTAAATTTGCTTTACTACGGCAAGGCAAAAATGGCACCTTCCGCCTTACCTATAGTCAAGGTATAGCCGCTCCGACCATCCTAAATATGTATGGCAATCTCTTCGGGGGCCTCATTTTAGGTAATGCAGAAGGCTTTACTCTGGCCGATGGCTCTACTATAGAGAAACAAACCGTTGAAAAAATTCAAACCTTTGAAGTTGGGTATAGAGGAATTACTGCCGGCAACAAGCTCGTCATCGATGCAAATGCCTACTTTAATATTTCCCGAGACTTTTTAAGTCCAGTAACCATCGTGGGTGTTACCACTCAAAGAGGAGATACCCCTATTGAAGATGTACAATCAGGTTTCGCTGCCTACGGCGGCCTAGTGGCAACATATATCAACTTTGGAGAGGTAAACACCTACGGATTTGATCTAAGTGCGACTTATCATTTCAATGGCGCTTTCAATGCCTACGTCAATTATTCTTGGTTTGATTGGTCCGTTGATGAAGAGGATTTGTCAAATGATTTCAATGGAGATGGCGTGGTTGACTTTTTAGATATTCTAGTCAATTCGCCTAATCACAAAGCAGGAATTGGGGTGAACTATAGTGGCAAAAAGTTTTATGCCAATGGTTACTTACGCTGGGTACAAGCCTATGATTACTTCTCTAGCTTCCAGATCGCATCGAGTACCCAACCCGATAAGAGTTATCGTGGGGTAGCGATCGTAGAAGGAGCCAGAAGTGCCGATTCCTTTAATTATGGTCCGCTTGGAGGCTTTAGTACGGTCGATATCGGTATGGGCTACCGTTTCAACGATAATTTCCGTCTGGGCTTTGCCGCCAGCAATCTATTTAACCAAGCTTTAAGAGAGTTTACTGCCTCAGCCCCAACTCGTGGATTGTATACGGTTGAACTACGAGTAGATCTTCCTGGCATCAAGTAAACGCGACTAGAAAAGATTTCAATGCAAAACGCAATTATTGCTGGATCGGCTGCCTATGTTCCAGAGCAGGCTTTGCCTAACGATTGGTTTAATCAATTACTAAAAGAAGATGTTGACACTTGGCTTAGAGAAAATCTGGAAATCTATGAGCGTCGATGGTGCACAGCAGACGAAAGCACCGCCGATCTGGCAGAGGCAGCGGCTAATAAAGTATTGAAAGCAACAGGCGTAGTGGCTGGGGAAATAGACTTAATTATCCTTTCTACGGATACACCTGAGTTTATTTCCCCCTCTACCGCCGCTATCGTGCAAGATCGCATAGGCGCAAAAAAGGCCGGTACTTTTGATATTAATTCTGCTTGTTCAGGCTTTGTTTCAGCCCTCAATACAGCAGCAAACTTTATCCGAGCTGATGAGCAGTATCAAAATATTTTGGTGATAGGGGCTTATGCAATGAGTAAGTACCTCAATCATCAGGATAAAAAAACCGTTACTTTATTTGCGGATGGTGCAGGCGCCTTTTTGATCCAAGCGAGCAAAAAAGAGGATATTGGTTACTTGGGGGGCGAAATGCGAAGCATGGGCGAATACAGCGAATGGATGGGCATATACGAAGGCGGGACTCGTGCG
>CAZHOC010000674.1:0-4051 GCA_964534295.1 uncultured Bacteroidia bacterium
CTCTCCTCCCCAAATCCTCTCTGACAAAAAGCTATTTAGAGACTCCAATCTGGTTGAGCTCAAGATGGATATCAAAGGGATCGAAATTCGCTATACCCTTGATGGAAGCGAACCCGATAGTGCTTCCCCGCTCTATGAGGCTCCAATTTTGCTTACGGAAAGTGTGACCCTCAAGACTTTTGCCCGCAAAGAAGGCTGGCAGCCCAGTCCAGTCTTAACTGAAGACTTTGTCAAGGTAGCGGGGCATAGCCCCAATATCAGCTTGGCCTATCAGCCCAGTGATAAGTACAAGGCACAAGGCGAATTATCTTTGGTTGATCTCCAAAAAGGAACACAACAGTTTCGCGATGGGGCTTGGCTGGGTTTTGAGGCAAAGGACTTAGTGGCTACGCTTGATCTACAAAAATCCTCTAAAGTCCGACGCGTAAGTGTGAGTTGCTTAGAAGACGTTGGCGCCTGGATCTTTTATCCTATTGGATTAGAGGTGAGCGTATCCGAAGACGGCAAGACCTATAAAAAGATTGCCACCAAATCATTCCCTAAGACCAAAGAAACGACTACGCCATCAATGAAGCATTTTAATGTGAGCTTCGATGCGGTAGACGCACGCTATGTCAAAGTAGAAACCCGCAACTTCTCTAAGATTCCGTCTTGGCATCCTGGTGCGGGTGGCAAAGCCTGGCTTTTTGTAGACGAAGTAATGGTGGAATAAAGCCCCTAATATCATATGAAAAGAGTCCCCTTTGAGGAAATGCACGCTCAGATGCGACAGGTGCTTTTGAAGTACGGCTTCAGCGCCGAACGAGCAGATCTAAGCGCGAGGCTATTTGCCGAAGCGAGCCGCGATGGCGTTTATTCTCATGGTTTGAATCGCTTTCCACGTTTCATTGAGTTTATCCAGAAAGGTTATGTGCAGGTCAAAAACGCACCTCTGCGCACCGCTCAAATGGGAGCGATAGAGCAATGGGATGGGCAGCAAGGCCCGGGCAACCTCAATGCTCATTTTTGTATGGGAAGAGCCATCGAGCTGGCACAGTCAAACGGATTAGGATTAGTGGCCTTGCGAGATACCAATCACTGGATGCGTGGAGGGAGCTATGGCTGGCAAGCCGCTGATGCTGGGATGATGGCGATTTGCTTTACCAATACCACGCCTAATCTGCCGCCATGGGGGGCAACCGAAGCTGTGCTGGGAAATAATCCGCTCATTATAGCCGTTCCGCGCAGCGGTGGACATGTAGTGCTCGATACTGCAATGACGCAATTTTCTTTTGGCAAACTGGAGTCTTATCGACGGGCGGGAAAGCTGCTGCCGGTAGAAGGGGGCTTTGATGAAAATGGCGAACTCACCCGTGATCCAGGGCAGATCGAAAAGACTAATCGAGCGCTGCCCTTTGGTTTTTGGAAAGGCTCTGGTTTGTCCCTAATGCTGGATTTGATGGCAAGTATGCTTGCGGGCGGCAAATCTACCATTCAAATTGGTCGACAAGAACGTCCGGATGAATATAATCTCTCTCAGTTTTTTATGGCTATCAATCCAAACTCTATTGGGGAAGCAAGCCATTATGAAAGAGTACTCACCGATACGATCACTGCCATGCACCAGGCGGCACGCGCTGATGAGCAGCAAGCTATTCTTTACCCTGGTGAACGAGTGGTCAAAACAAGGGCCGAAAATATGAAACTGGGAGTCCCAGTGGATGAAGGATATTGGGAAAAGGTATTATCACTTTAATCCATTAGACTCTCCAGGTGCCGGATCTGACTCTTGAAAGAGCGTAACAGTACCTCTGGATCGTTGGAAATCGCTGCATTGAGATAGGCTCCTTGGAGAGAAGAGAGAAAGTACCAAGCTTCTTGTCTACTCTTGGTTTTACGCTTTACACGGCCTTTATCGATGCCTTTTTTGAGTCCAACAGAAATTGACTCATGCATATTGCGGACAATGCTTTTCAAGCGTTCCCCGAAGGGGTGATCCTGATGCACAAACTCTCTGAGCATCTGATACAAAGGATCAGGCTGTAAACGCCCAGCTAGCTCAATCGCATCAATCTGCTTTTGGAGCTGTTTGATCAAAAATTTGATAGGATCGGTCTTCGAACTGGTAATCTTTTCCCAGCGCTTTAAATAGCGCGGGCTCAACATTTCGTCTATCACGGCGAAGCCTACCTCCGTCTTTCCCTCCTTGAAATGGTAATAAAACGCACCTTTGGTGAGGCCCAATTCCTGTACGACCTCATTGATGTTGGTAGCTAAATAACCTTTCTCGGCAATAGAATGATAAACAGCTTCGAGTATTTGCTGCCTAGTGCTCATGAAAACAAGATAAACAAATAATCAAGACTTAGGGCGGTAGATCCCATCAAAAACAGTATTCCAGTTTTCTCCCTGGTCTCCGCTGGTTTCCCAATGTTGACGGACGCTCCCATCGTCATTAGGGGTCCAAGTGACGCGATTGATATATTTTTGTCCTTGGGGACTGGTCATTTCGTCACTTTTGAGCACCATACTTCCTTCTACCATATTGCCATAAAGTTTGAGGGTCTGGCCTTGATTGTCGATCCATAGCTGATGCCAGGTTTGGGTCGCGGCATCGTAATAATTGTAGCTAGTACCAGAATAGCCGGGACTAGCAGAGACCCAATTTTCTTGCATCACGCAGCTGTCTTGCATGAGGACAATGCGATTTTCCCCAAGCTTTTTGCCTTGAGGACTAAAAGCTTCCCAATCCCCCACCCAAAAATGAAAGGCTTGATGCGCTTCTGTACAGCAGGCGCAAGCTTTGGGCGGAGTACTTTGGGCGGATAAAAACAGGGGACTGAGTAAGAGGGCAAATAGTATGTAGCGTAGCATGAGTTTGTATTTGCTAGCATGATGGCAAAAATGGCCCTTGAGGGAAAGAGCTAAATTTGCTTTATTCTCAATATGGAAGAGAAAGAAACGGTGAGAATTGCGCAACAGCTACGATTGGCCCAAGATGGTGCGGCTTGGCATGGCCCTAATCTAGAAGAGATACTCAGGGGTGTAAATGCTGATATGGCCGCTCAGTATCCAATTGAAGGGGCGCATTCTATTTGGGAATTGGTACTACATATCATCGCTTGGCGTGAGTTTGGGATCAAAATGTTGGAGGGAGAGGGCACCTATGATCCAGATAAGGATATGCGTCTCAATTTTCCGCCTACACCTTCGGTGAACGCTAAGAATTGGCAGCAAACACTCGCCCAATTGAAGGAGAGTAGCGTTCGCTTAAGCGAAAAGATAGCAAGTTATGACGATGAGAAATTAAAAGAAAAGGTGCCGAGCAGGACTTATGACTTTTATAAACTCATGCACGGCATCGTGCAGCATGACTTGTATCATGCGGGGCAATTGATCCTATTGAAAAAGATGCTTTTATAAAAAGGTGAAGCTACTACGCACCATAGATGCAAGCAGCCTCTCCTTGTTTCCCCAAACTCACCGAAGACTGTTAGCCTTCGGTCAGGATCTCCACTCCCCAGTTTCGATCCTGTAAAATAATTAACCTAACAACCATGGCTCCCTAAGGAGCCGAAAGAACGATTATAAATTTCTTTTAATAGTTCATACCAAAGCCATAGAAGTCATCCATGGTTTCGACAAAAAGCTCTCCTCCTCCTAATAGCATATCATCTCCTAAGGGGAGATCAAAACTAATAGGATCCATTTCCTGAGTTTCGTGGAACTTGAGTAGCGCCTTTTGGACTTTATTGTTGAGCTTGACGTTCTGACCATCAACTTCTAAGCGGAAACGGTTAGCGGTAGGACGGCTTAGACGAACTTCTTCAAAACAGTCAAGTTCCATCACAGCGATTTCGATTGGGCTGCGTTTTCCTTCACTTTGAACGGCTGCAGCAATATTTCTGAGGCTTACTTTTACTTTCATGTGGTTAAAAATTAGTGTCCAAATCCTTGGTTTACATTTGTAAATTTGGACCTTCTATTTCAACTCCCCGAACATAGAATTTGGGAAACCTTACCCATGAAATAAAATTTCATCACACCCCAATTTTTCTCCTCAGGGTTTAAA
>CAZHOC010000675.1:0-4045 GCA_964534295.1 uncultured Bacteroidia bacterium
AAGGACGACTTTGTCAAGATTCTCACTCAGCCGCGCAATGCCTTGACCCGCCAATATCAAGCCTTGCTTGAAAGCGAAGAAGCGGAACTTGAGTTTACCGAGGAGGCCATTAACCTCATGGCGGAGATGGCCTACAACGTCAATCAAAACGTAGAGAACATTGGGGCTCGTCGTTTGCATACCATCATGAGTAATCTGCTGGATCAGATCCTGTTTGAGGTACCTGATTTGAGCATCGAGCGCAAGTTTGTGATCACCGCAGACTTTGTGCAAGAAAAGCTCGGTACCGTAGTACAGCAGAAGGATCTTAGCCAGTACATTCTTTAAAATGGGCCGTAAACCCACAGAAAAAAAACGCAAGAATAATCCTGAGCTCAAAGAGCGATGGGCGGCTAAGGTGAGTCCTTTATTATTGGGAAATGGCATCCGACAATATACCATGGATGACATCGTGCAAGAACTTAATTGTTCGAAGGCTACCTTATACAAATACTTCGCTCAAAAAGGAGATTTGGTAAAAGCAGTTGTACAACAAAAGATTAATCAAATAGCGGTTTTTGCCCCTATCCTCCGTGATAAAGAGCGGCCTTATATGCAGCGTTTCCATGAGGCTCTTAGTGCTGCTAGTCTAGAAATGGCGGGCATTTCGACTCCCTTTTTGGACGATCTTAAGCAATTGTACCCTGACCTTTGGCAGCTGGTAAAACAACTACAAGAGCTTGCTTTTCAAGCACTAACAGACTTTTATCGCGAAGGGATTGAGCAAGATTTGCTCTATCCAGAACTTGATCCTGAGGTACTAGCCCTCACTGACAAATTGTTTATCATAGCGATCTCCGATCCAGATCAATTGAGTGGCCAGAATATAGACCTTAAAACCGCTTTTGATGCTTATCTGTTGACTAAGCTCCAAGGTATCTTTAAAAGATAAATTAAAATTGGGCGGATGTATTTATATACCGATGTCCGTCGTTCTTTAAAATAAAACTCCCAAAGCAATGAACATCAATCTTCCCCTAGCAAAAACTTTACAAAGCATTTTTTGTCTTTTTCTCGTTCTTCTCTTTGCCATACCTGCTCAAGCTCAAATCCCGACTCCTCGTCGTATCAAGAATCGCGTCAATCGCAACTTAGAGGAACGTATCCTCAAGAAAGTAGATGAGGCCGTAGACAAGGTGCTCGATGAAGTAGAAGAATCTGCCGAAGAAGCCGCCGAGAAAGAAGCCCAAGAAAGAGCCGAAAACGGAGAAGGCGTTTCTGGAGAAGTAGAAAACGCAGAAGTTACCGTTGTTAGAGACAATAGCCCATACGAAGCCATCCCTAATGATTTCGTTGGCACTTTCAAGATGAAAATGGAAATGTCAAAAAAAGGGAAACCAGATAAAAATGGCCCTACTTATACCACCTATGTATTTGAGGAATGGCGTACCGGTATCCTGATCGAATCTCCTGACACAGAAGCAGATGGAGTCGCGATGATCGTCAACATCAAGGATAATACCATGACCACCAAGATGGACTCTGATGGTAAGCCAACTGCTGTTACCATGAAGCGCCCTCGTTTCAAAACCACGGTAGAAAGCAAGCATGAAGAAGAGGACATCACTATCACCCCAACTAACGATTACGAAACCATCAATGGCTATCGTTGCCGCAAATACCTGGTAGAATCTCCTGATGGAAACGGAGAGTTTTGGGTTACGAACGAGCTTGACATGAATTACATGACCTTGATGCAAAGTATGAATGTCATGGCCACGCAGAAAAAAGGCGCTCAAAGTACTCCTGCCGCCAACATTTATGGTATCGATGGCTTCCCCATGCGTACCAAATACATCAACAATGATGGTGAAGAAATCATCATGACTACTGAGTACGTCAAGCCTGGCCAAGTGGATCAAAAAGTATTTGATCTTGATGGCTACGAACTTATGGACCTGTCTTCCTTTGGCAGAAACTAAGCCGAGAAATCACAAAAATATATCAAGGCTCTAGGCGATTAGCTTAGAGCCTTTTTTTTGAGTGATTTTTTATGGAGCACTGCTGCGCAGAACGCTTGTCCCAAACTTCTTCGAAATAATTATAAATGCTTTGCAAGCTGTCTTTCGCGCCCAGAAGGTAAACGTTCTGCGAAGCAGATACCGTTGACGCTAGCACCCAATTGCTAACTAGCCGCTTCTTTTCTTACTCCCTGCTCCTTAAATTGGAGTATGAGATACCTTTTGATCGCGATAGGGCTATTCGGATTTACGCATCTTCTGGCCCAAGCACCTCGTTTTTTTTACAGCCATAGTAAGATTTCCACTCTAACACCGGGAGCGCCAAGCCTGCAAGATCAAGACAAATGGGGCGAGGGCATTGCAACCATAGGCGACTTAGATGGCGATGGCATAGAAGAGATCGCGGTAGGTGCGCCCAATCTTGGTGAAGGGACAGTTTTTATTCTTTTTCCTGCGGAGAACGATGCGATTTATGCCTACACCCCGATCACCCAAGAACTCAATGGCTTTGATGCAAAGCTTACTCCCGGCACTCAATTTGGCGTACGTGTAGCCCCTCTTGGGGATTGGGATGGTGATAACATACCTGATCTTTTGGTGGGACAACCTAAGTCCAATACTGGACCCATCAATTATGGCAGTGCGTGGATTTTACTCTTGAGAGAGGATGGTAGTGTAAAGCGCTACTTTGAGTATAGCGGACGTACGCCAGGCCTAGTCGGAAAACTTGGACGGGATAGACGCTTTGGTGCGGATCTAACGGCCATGGGTGATATAGATGGAAATGGCGTAGGTGATATCGCTATCGGTGCGCCGATGCTGATGTCCAAAGGATTAGGGGAAGTTTGGCTCCTGCTTTTGGAGCAAGACGGTTCTATCAAAGAGGCGATTCGTTATACAAACGACTATAATGGATTTCCCAAGAAGGGGCTCAAAACAGGCGATCAATTTGGCTGCAGTCTTAGTGTATACGAGCCGGGGAGTGGGGTTTTATTTGTCGGTGCCTTAGGCGATGACAAAGCAGATCTAAACGCTGGAGCCATTTGGCGACTCCGGATCAAAGCTAACGGAAAGCTTAGCGAGGCCAAAAAGATTACTCATAAACAAGGATTTGGGCCAGAGCTCAAGGCTCAAGATCGTTGGGGGACTTCGCTAGCGACCATCGGAGATTGGAATGGAGACGGCCGCGCCGAACTCGCAGTCTCAGCTTCTCGGACTGATGATGGAGGCAGGGATATGGGGACAGTTTATATACTGTTTCTTGATTCTCTCCAAAACGTCCAATGGGTAAATCGCTTTTATCAAGATGCCGATAACTTTTCTGGCAAGCTTTCTAGCAATTATAATTTTGGGCGAAGCTTAGCCAAAGGCCCCGACCACAATGAGGATGGGGAAGCAGACCCTTTGATCAGTGGCCATTTAGATGATGAATCCGGTCCCAATCAAGGTGCCTTCTGGATTGTCTCTCCTCAGCTCCGCTCAGCCGCCAATGCTAAAGCCAGTAAACTCGAGCAGCGCGCACTTAGTCTCACCGCTCAAGACTCCGCCTGGATCTATCGAGATGCGATTACGGCCTTAGATTCTGCCCGAATGGATAGTCTGTACGATCTTTCTAGCTATGCGCCCAGCCATCTGATTTTCGTGCTGGATGTATCGGCTTCTATGAATAAACCATGGCGCTTGCCCTTGCTAAGAGAAGCCTTCCTCAATTTGTTGGTCTATATGCGACCGGAGGACAAAATCTCAGTGGTAGCCTACTCCGGCAAAGCAGAAACCCTATTGACTAATCTTTCGGCCTCAGAACGAGATTCTATCGCCGCTACGGTTGAGGTTTTGGCTTCATCCGGCAGTACAAAGCCTACCAAAGCAGTAGAAATCGCCTATCAACTCGCCAATCGGCACCTTATACCCAATGGCAACAATCGCATCATTTTTGCTACTGACGGCGGCTTTGATAGTGAAGTTTTAAACAAACCCTTGGATAAGTTTGCCAAAAGTGAGATTCCGCTGAGCGTCTTTTATTTTGGCAAATTACCCGCCGATAA
>CAZHOC010000676.1:0-4041 GCA_964534295.1 uncultured Bacteroidia bacterium
TAATCGGACTATGGCATAGTCAAGCCACTGGTCAGCGGTTTTCATGGCTTGGTCTCTGGCGTCGTGCCTAGCGTATTGTGTTGCTGGTCTACTGGAACCATCATCAGGAGTGTTTTCCATTACGCCTGATTCACTTACTTGTACTGCCTGACTTAGTATCAGATCGGCATATGTGTAGTGGGCTAGGCTGACTCTGAGGGCATCTAGAACACTACCATCATCTCCAAGGCTGCTGGTTTGAACGGCAGTAGTTAGGGTCTGGTAATATCCTTGCCCGATGTAGTCAATAAGGTAGCTATATGCCGAAAGGTCACACTGTCGGCTCAACTGTTCCCAGTTGAAGTGCATATGCAAATGAGGGCAATAGATTTTGAAATCTTCGGTGCTTAAAAAAAGGGTCTGTGTGGCCATTACTGTATAGGTAAAATGGTGACAGCGTTAGATTCTTGATTAGATCCCAGAGATCTTGTGCTGCTAGTTGAGTCATATGGAATGCCTCGATGACCCTCTAAAATCAGATTATCAGCTTGAAAAGTGGGGGACCATATAAAGTCACCACTAATCCTCATTCTTTTCATTTGTTCAAAATCAAGCTTTTGGACAGTCATATTGACAGCAGGAGAACTCAGTTGAATTTTCATCGCACTTTTTAGCATGATGTTCTCTAGTTCGTTGTAGTCTAAGTTGACAGATCGATTGCCACTAATGACCAATCCTGTGATTAAGCCAAGTGCAAAAACCAAGATTGATATAACTATATTTTTAGTTGTCATCTTCTTCAGTGATTGATTGATTTTGTTGTGTGCGAATGGTCTGGGGAGTAGTCATTCCGCTTGGATCTTCTGCTAGGGTGACAATATTTCTCATTTGGAATCCAAATTGTAAGTCAGCTGGAAGTCCGTTTAGGTCTCGCCATATGTATAATGGCTCCAGCATGATCTCTCTAACCTCAGGGGCTTTCATCGTCTCGTGTATCTGATAACTTATTCGCTTGTCGCTGCCTGAGGGTCCCTTGTGGCCTTCTAGCATTATGTTGGCAAGGCTAGGGTCTATGCCTTGGGAACTGACCGCAGCGACATTGGATGCGTAGTAGGCTTTGACATAAGCCTCGTCTTTGACATCGTTACGGAGTGGGGTGATTTTCCATCCTGGGAGAGGCTTCCCATCCATTTCATCAATTGGAAAGCTAGTCCAAATTGAAGATTGAGCTTTGTCAGCTCCTGCTAGTTGAGCGTCAATGGCCAGTAGCACTCGATCCTTTTCTTCCTTACGCTCCTCTTCAGTGTCATAGTCACTCTCTAAATAATCGAAGTAGTTGGCGGGGTATTCAACGTGGTACTTGATGTTATGGGCTTTGTTGATATTTGCGCTCATCCATACAGGCATGGAATTGGAATAGTTCAGCCATTGATGGCCAGAGTGCCAAGGCTGGACTCCATAATAGGGGTGTCCAGTCCAATAAGCTTTAGAATGTAAAACTGTCTGCCTACTTCGACGAGATGAGCTGGGGTCATAGGTTGGATAGCGTTGGACATTGGCTTTATCATGTAGGGTGCCTTTGTACTTGAAGTAAGGTTTCAGCCAGTCTGAGCAGATATATTGATAATCAGATTTCCTTGACTTAGGATTTTGCTCTGATACCCTACACATAGCTGCGTCTACGTGTTGAAGGTCTGCTACTCGACTTCGGTCACGGGTCAGGATTATCTTGCACCATGTATTTCCTGTTATGAAGTAGTCGGTGGCTCTTGCTCGTAGTAGGTCACGAATTTGTTTGCTGTTGATGAACCTGCGTAGGCTTGGATCAATATCAATAGGCGCAGGAACCTCATAACCTGAAATCGGATCTAGTTCATAACGAAATGCGTAGACATGACCCATTGCCAATGATATTTTTGTCCATATCAATTGTGAGTTGATGTTGTTATGCTCCAGCAGGTGCAAAAGCCAAAGTGGGCGAAGGTTATTAGCTCCCCATGGAGCTATCTTAATTCCTTTTTGCGAGAGTGACTTTGTCGTTAAATCTAAGTGCCAAGGGGATGGGTTTTTCAAGTGATAATCTTGTCCCTCATATGGATTAAATCCATGCGCAGTGACTACTGCGCCGGATCGAGTCAGTACTGCAACTTGTTTAGCTTTATCTATGTAATCAACTGCCATGGTAAACAGGATAAAATGATTCGGGATCTGTTTTCCCAGTAGGGCTGAACCCCACTATCGCAAAGACCAAAAGATTTTTTCTTTGCTGAGACATCTGGTCAATGATGGGAAGTAAGCCCCTGTCTCTCATGTGGTAATTGCCACGAGTTTTTTTCTGTACAGATTGTCCTGACGGCCTAGAAACACTTCGTGATTTTCGCACGATTCGCACTCCAATAGAGCCATCTTTCCCAACATAAAGGACAGATACAGGATTTGAGTGAGGTTGAGATGTGGCCTCAATTAAACTGACGGCTTCCGAAAGCTTAATATGTTTCTTATTGTCCATCCCACGCCAAAAAGAGGCTTAAGGCTCCTTATTGCAAGGATAGGGTGAGCTAAAGGCTGGGAATTAAAACTAGTTGAGAGGTTTGCATGGTGAAAGTCAGAATATGCGTAAAGGTCGCACACGCGAAAGTGCGCGCCCATTAGCGATTTGCGTTGCCATAAACGGCAACGATTTGAAATTTATATGACAGGTCTACCCTGATACCATTTTGTCTAAAGCTTCAAGCTCTGATCTTTCCCCGTTTAGTGACCCTTGTTTAGATTTCCGTCGAAGATACTTCCGCCTATCCCTTGCTTGCTGCTCAGAATACGATTGAAGCTTTTCAATCAGTGACTGATCAAGCCCCTTGGTCCATGCTTGTCGAAGCCGGGTAGTCTTTTCCCTTTTTACACTATGGGTAATTACCCTCTGGACGGTACCCCTATTAGGCTTGGGTGTTATAGCTTGTAGTGACTTGGTAAAGGCTGTGGGTAATTGGAGGTAGCCGTACCCTACGAATGTTGCCCATACAACAGAGGCTAGTCCTTTGGGTAACCAGTCACTCCACTTCTCACTGGGTAAAAGGAATCGTTTGGTACCATCTGGGCGTAGCTCAAAACTCGGCGCCCATTCGAAGAAATAACAAATTGCTGCTAAGTTCATTATGCCTATAATCCAAGCAAAGGCCCGGCTTTCCTCTTCCTTCCCTAATGCTGGAAGGCTGATGCCTGCCATATGGACAGCGAATATCAATGCAAACCATTCCAAGTTTTCCAATCTAATTTCGAGTCCTTGTAGTGCTAGGTAAAACCTTCCCAAAACCCATGTATCTACAATGACGAATAGGAGTAAGGCAAAACCTAGCCACTCCGACTGCTGGGTGAAAATTCGTTTATCCATGATTTGCCTTCTTTTGATTTAGTTTCTCCAACTGTCTCATGTGATCGCGACAACAACAACGAGTATTCATCTGCTTTGTAATCTTGACTTTATAGCAACTCGGGAGTTCACAAAGTACTACTTTGATAGCCGTTCCCTCGATAATATGAACTTGACCAGGAATTAGCTCTCCTACCCGAAATTCCCCTACTAACTCTCCTAGAAGTTTATGTTTGACGACTACAACTCCCTGCCATCCGTTTGCCTCTATCTTGTCTTGCATAACGTAGTAGTCATCTTCCTCATATTCAAAGATTTCTAGGGCTGCATCCGTCCCAAATCCGTCCTGGACGGTTCGGGGATGATTATCGGATGAGTTTCGGACGGAAGTGGGACGATTTTCGGACGGAAGTGGGACAATTTTCGGACGGATATCGGACACCTCTAAAAAAGGCCTCTGCTCTACTTTTTTCAGCTTGGCACGAGTTTCTCTAAGTTGATCTTCAGCCTGCCTTAATCTCATTTTTGCTTCGTCACGCTGTTGCTCCATCTGTCTATTAGCCACGCTCAGTTGTCGCTTAGCATTTCTATCTAGCTCCATTTGAGCCCGATAATTAGCAGCGTTTTGTACATCTACTTCAGCATTACCAAGCGCTTTGCCTGTATCCATCGCCAATTCATGAGTTTTCTGAATG
>CAZHOC010000677.1:0-4038 GCA_964534295.1 uncultured Bacteroidia bacterium
AACTCTCTTTTGTGATAAACATCCCAAGTGATTCCATGCATACTCCGCACGATCGATTGAATCAGGCAATTGAGTACTCTGCCCTTTGGTTTGGCAAAAATCACTGCCGCCCGCGGGAGATTGAGAGGCACAAACATATCATAAACGCTGATATGGTTAACCGCCACAATGCGTCCTGCTAAATGCTTTTGCATAGCGTCTTGGTTCAAATTATAAGTGATTTGAATACCCAGTGCTCTCCTAACAAAGGCATTCGTAGCGGTGCATTGTTTGATGTGCAAGAGCCGCAATAGATTGAGTCCCACAAAGAGTAGGCACAAGCGAACTATGGCCAGCACTGAGCCAAAAGGAAGGTAAAGCCACCAAAAAATTTTGCTAGCCAAAGACTCTTTACTCAAACTGATGCTCTTTACATCCAAAGAGCGGTTCATCCTCCAAGAGGGAATCGGTAAAGTATTCATGCGATTCGGCGGTAAAATTTTTCGAGACGGGCAAGGTTGTGGCCTTTGACTTGCTGGTATCGATCACGGGTATAATCAATCTTGAGATGAGGCCCATAAGGAGTTTGAACAACTGGATATTGTAGGTTTTGGGTGCACAAAAACTTTTCGTTCATGCGGATGGCTCGCCAATTTTTCACATGGGTAAGCGTAAAAAAATGCTCAAATCCAAAGCGTTCAAAGCCAGTTTGTATCGCCAAAAAGAAGGCGATGTAGGTATAGACCGAGCCCCAATATTTTTGCAGGGCCCTTCCTCCCAGGTCTAGGCCTAATTCATGGGAGGCAAAGCCCACATAACCGATAAATTGATTGCTTTGGGTCTCGGCAATGGCCCAACGGGACCAGCCACGATCGGCAATCTCAGCCGAAAAGGATTCAATCTCGGCTTGGGCTTTGGCATAGGCTCTTACTTTCCCGCCCGAGATATAACGCATGACCTCAGGATCACTGACCAAGGCGGCATAGGCCGCAATGTCCTCCTCTTGCCATTCGCGCAGGGTGACGCCATAATTGGCCTGAATCACTTTCATATACTTGACTATTAGGGTGATACATAGGCTTAGGAAGGTATCGTATTTGCCAGTCAGGGTCAGACTAGTCGTTTTGCGAAGCAAAAAATGGGACATAGCTCTTCCCCTTACCAAAGATGCCAAGTGGGTGAGGACTTCTCATGTACTATTGTTCCAAATACATGGACTATTGAATCAGAAGGTCTGGATTAGGGCTACCGCTGCGCAGAACGCTTATCAATTTCGAATAATGAATGTCGGAGGCTGAATTTCGAAGGTATTGCAATACCCTTCTACATAGGGCATTTGATACTAGGATTTTCCTCGTTCCGCGAAGCGGAAACTACCTATACAAACTACACAGGCAACCTGATCGAGAAAGTACAATGGCTATCCTTCTCGGATTCAAAACTAATGCTCCCTTGGTAAGCCTGCGTAATGATATCGTAACTGATAGACAAGCCTAAACCTACATGGCCTTTTCCTGCAGCCTTGGTAGTGAAGAAAGGTTGAAAAATTTGGCCACCGATTTCATCCTTAATTCCAATCCCATTGTCTTGAATACGTATGACTAGATTTTGCTCTTCCCGATGAGTATAGATAAGCAGTTGGGGCTTATAATCAAGCATTTCTGCTTGTGCTTTTTCACTCATTGCATGACAAGCGTTGCCTACCACATTGATGATTACCCGTTGAATTTGTTGTCTATTCAAGCTAATGGTGGGGAGATTGGGTGTTAAGTTTTGAATAATCTCCATATTAAATTTTGGCCTTTTTGCTTGAAAACTTAGATAAGCAAGGTGAGTAGCCTCCGCTAATAAATGATTGATATCTGTGGGCACCCTTTCTCCATCCGTATCTCGAGCGTGCTCCATCATCCCGCGTACTATCTCGGTAGCCCTTTCCCCGTGCTCTCGGATGTAAGTAGTGTTTTGCTTCAGACCTTCTGCGGTTTCCATAAGCAGCGCTAAATCCTGGGGATCTTGGCTTTGGAGATAAGCGTTAAGGTCTTCCTTAAAATCTTCGGCTAATTCTTGAGCAACGATAGAAAAGTTATTGATAAAGTTGAGCGGATTTTTGATTTCATGCGCAATCCCAGCGGTCATTTGCCCCAAAGAGGCCATCTTTTCTTGGATAATGAGCTGGTCTTGCGTTCGCATCAGGGCCTCATTTTTGGCTTGTACCTCTTGGACGAGTCTTTGCTTTTGTTGTCTAGAGCGGTATTGGGCGACTGCAATCCATATCAAGGCCAAGGCTACCCCCAACATTGCGAAAAAACCTATGTTACGAGTACGCACTTTGTTCTCCAGCCGTAACTGCACAAGTTGATTTTCTTGAGCGATCATCACACTATCCTGAAAAGCTTTTTGCTGGTATTCGTATTTGTATTGTTGGTCCAACAAAGCCCGTACATTCTGGATATTTTCAATGGAATCCCGCAGAAAAACCCATTGCCGAAATTGCGTATAAGCCGCTTGATAGTCTTCCCGGTGATAGGATAATTTATATTTTGCCTCAAGCGCATTTCTCCGCAAAAAGGGTCGTGGCTCATCAAGAGCAATTTGTTGGAGTTTTTTGTTTAGTTCGGCTGCCTCGTCCCAATAAGCCAATTGCTCGCAGGCCTTAAATAAATAGATTAAAATTCCTCCCCCAAGGTAGGTTTGTTTAACGGCTTCAAAGAGATTAGCTCCTTGCTTACCATAAGAATAGGCAGCTTCCCAGTTTTGTAAATTGCTCTCGGTAACACAGAGGGTTTCTAAGGCCAAGGCCATTCCCAAGGTATCCTGCATACTTACCGCTAAATTCAAAGCTTGGGTCGAGTATTTTATCGCCTCATCATAATTTTCAATGCCTATTTGACTAGCCGAGAGCATACTGTAAAGCTCAGCCAAGACTATAGAATCCGTCTCTGCCTTTTGCTGCTCTAAGACTAAAGCCTGCTCAAATGACTTCTTTGCCTTAGCAAATTCATCCTGATTGTATTGACTGATCCCCAACTCACGCAGGGTAAACACTCTCAATGTAGTGTCCCCATATTCAATGGTCTTATCTAAGGCTTGAAAATAGATTTTGAAGGCCTCGTTTCGTTTGCCTTGGGTATTTAAAACTGCTGCTTGATTGATGAAAAGGAAAATATGGGTTTTGCTCAAATTGCTCTTTATCGCTAGACTCAGTTCCTCTTTTAGTTTAGCTTCCAGCATCTGTGACAAAATATCTCCCGCGGCAAGCGGAAAGTCATAAATTCCCACGTTCACTTTTGATAAGGCCGTATTTACCTGATTAAATAAGGCAGTGTCCTGCGCTTCATATTGTAGCCTGAAAAGCATCGTATCTACCAATCCCAGAGTTTCTTCATCCAAGGAATCGGATTTCACCTGTTGCAGGAGCTTGATGATTTCCAACTTATTCGTCTCATAAGAATCGTTTTGTGCCCACAGTTGGTTAGCCAAAACGATTATTGTTGTTAGCAATCCACCATACTTTAGCAAGCGGTGAAGGGATAGACACAAAGGATACATAGGAGCCTACTTTGAAGAAAGACCGGTAGGAAGGCATGAGATTCCCTCCTACCGCATATGTTACAATACCTTTAATTGAAGATCGCTCAGCTAAGGAGCGGGTAGTAGCATTTTTACTTTGACTCTGCCAGCATGGCCTCAAGGTTCTGTATTCTAGCTTCCAATCCTTGCAGCTGCTCAACTTGTTCTTGCAGACGTGTGTTTTCAAGCTTTACTGCCTCCAGTTCTGCTTGTTGCTGCTCGATGATACGTTGCTGCTCTTGTGTCGCGCTGATGTTGAGCATGGAAAGGGCATCATAATCTACCTTGCGATAATCGTCCACCCACTTACCATAGACAAAAGCGCCGGTTGCGGCTTGAGCACGAATCGTAAAGCTGTTGGCGGAGTTCACGGCAATTACCTCTACCTCTTCTAAGTCTTCGACATCAGTAAAGAGGCGTACTTTGTCGCCGAGGATGAAATGATGGTCTTTGTTGAGCGTAAGGGTGAGTTCTCCCTTCTCCGCATTA
>CAZHOC010000678.1:0-4037 GCA_964534295.1 uncultured Bacteroidia bacterium
AGAGCTTGAGCCTCGCGTACAGTCTCCTAATGGATTGGCATATGATGCCGAATCTAACACCCTTTACGTCAACTCTTATGACCAGTATGGTGGTTTTATGGGCTTGATCACTTGGGGAGAAGATGGCAAAGCGGTTTACGCCCAAGGCCCTGACACTGAGTTCAAAGGTCAATTGGATGGTATGGCCCTCATTCGTGGCAAAGCAGTTTACTCTGACTGGACTACGGGTGCGCTCCGTATCTGGAATCCATTCGCCGAAAAAGGCGGTTATGTACCCATGCAAGCTGCCATGCGTGGACCAGCTGATTTCTACTTTGATGAGTCTCGCAATGAGCTTTGGATTCCTGCTATGCAGGAAAATAGACTATACGTCATGTTTGCCGACTTCTAATCGGTGCTTAGTAAAAAGATGGAAAGCGGGCCCTTGGGCTCGCTTTTTTTTGTTTTTGGCTACTCCCGATAGCTTTCGGGACGCGGCACGCTTGACTCTTGGGGGCAACTTGCCTGCACGCATTTGGATGGGGGCAATCGTTCTGCGCAGCAGTAAGCCAAAACCTAAAAAAAATTGTCCCTCGGGAATAAAAATTATTTTGAATGAGTCTAAATAAGGTCGGATTTCTCTCCGATTTGTTATAAATTTATCGCCTCAAGACACCTAAAAACTATGTTAAAGAAAATCTTATTGGGCCTATTAGCTGTAGTGATCATCATGCAGTTTATCCGTCCAGAAAAAAATAACTCTAAGGACAATACGCATCACATCAGCAATGCTTATGAGATTCCTGCCGAAGTAGAGGATCTACTAGCTGTATCTTGTAACGATTGCCACACCAACGAAACGCGTTACCCTTGGTACTCCAATATCCAGCCAGTGGGTTGGTGGATCGACCATCATGTAGAGGAAGGCAAAGAGCACCTAAACTTCTCTGAGTTTACCAACCGTCGTATTGCGGTACAAAACCACAAATTAGAGGAATTGATCGAAGAAGTAGAAGAGCATAAAATGCCGATGGATGAGTATACTTACTTAGGTATGCACCCAGAAGCAGATTTGAGCGACGCTCAACGCCAAGTTTTGATGGATTGGGCCAAGAGTCAGATGGATATGCTCAAAGCCAAATACCCGGCCGATAGTTTAGTACTGAGAAGACGTAAGCAGCAGGCTAGTCATTAGGTAGTTTGAGATACGATTTTGGGTTGAATGCCTTATCTTTATAAGGTGAACGAGAAACTCAAAATCCTGCGCGCCTCACTCGATGGGGAACTCTTTTTTGATCATACCATGCGGGCCCTTTATGCAACCGATGCCTCAGTGTATCGGGAACTGCCGCTTGCGGTAGCTATGCCTCGCAATTTGGATGATCTCAAACAACTGATTCATTTTGCCCAGACAGAAGGGACCTCTCTGATTCCCCGTACTGCGGGTACTTCCCTGGCGGGCCAATGTGTGGGTTCGGGTATCGTCGTAGATGTCTCCAAGCATTTTACTGAAATTCTAGAGGTCAATGCCGAAGAAGGCTGGGTAAGAGTACAGCCAGGGGTCGTCCGTGACGAACTCAATCTCTTTCTCAAACCACATGGCCTCTTTTTTGGGCCTAATACTTCTACTTCAAACCGCGCCATGATCGGCGGCATGGTAGGTAATAACTCCTGTGGATCCTATTCCATCGTTTATGGTACTACCCGCGATCACGTGCTAGAGCTGCAAGCAGTGTTGAGTGATGGTTCTGAGGTCGTCTTCGCCGAACTCTCACCCCAGGCCTTTGCCGCAAAATGCGAACAGCAGGATTTGGAAGGCCAAATCTACCGCCAACTACGCGAAGAACTGAGTCAGGAAGTCCAGCAAGCAGAGATTCGTGCTCAGTTTCCCGACTCGAGTCTGCATCGTCGCAATACGGGTTATGCAGTTGATATCCTCCTAGAGAGCAATGCGTTCACCGAAGGTGGGCCCAACTTTGATATGTGCAAACTGATCGCAGGCTCAGAAGGGACGCTCGCCTTGATCACTGAGATCAAACTGCATTGCAACCCATTGCCGCCGAGCAAGACCGGGCTCATTTGCGCGCACTTTGAGTCAGTCGACGAATCGCTCAAAGCTGTCATCGAAGCCATGAAGTTCCAGCCACGAGCGGTAGAGCTGATGGATAAAATCGTGATGGACTGCACTAAGGAAAATCTCCTTTATCAAAACCATCGCTTCTTCATCGAAGGAGATCCAGAGGCGGTCTTGGTTATCGAAGTAGGTGCAGAAACGGAAGCAGAAATTGAAGCTAAATTAGACGAAATTCAATCTGCGATGGAGCAAGCGGGCATGGGCTATGCCTTCCCCCGCGTCTTTGGGGCAGATCGCATCAAGAAGGTTTGGGCTTTGCGTTCGGCTGGTTTAGGCCTGCTCGCCAATGTACCCGGTGATGCGAAGCCTGTAGCAGTAATTGAAGATACTGCGGTACCTCTAGCAGATTTGCCTGCCTATATCCGAGAGTTTGCTGGTATCATGGAGGGCTTTGACCAAAGAGCGGTTTATTATGCCCATGCTGGGGCTGGAGAGCTGCATTTGCGTCCCATCCTCGATTTGAAGAATAGCCGCGATCGCCAACATTTTAGAGAGATTGGTCATGCCTCTGCTGAGTTGGTCAAGAAGTATAAGGGTTCCCTTTCAGGGGAACACGGGGACGGGCGCGTACGCGCTGAGTTCTTGCCGATCATGATCGGCGATCGAAATTACGCCTTGCTCAACCGCCTCAAAAATCAGTGGGACCCGCATCATATTTTCAATCCAGGCAAGATCGTAGATGCGCCGCCCATGGACGCCTCTTTGCGTTATGAAGCGGATCAAAAAACACGAGAGTTTGACACCATTTTAGACTTCTCCGATACTGACGGTATTCTCCGCGCGGCAGAAAAATGCAATGGCTCTGGGGATTGTCGTAAGACCCATCTTTTTGGGGGTACTATGTGTCCTAGCTACCAAGCCACCCGCAGCGAAAAGGACACTACTCGCGCCAGGGCCAACATCCTAAGAGAAATCTTGACCCGTTCGGAAGATGCGAATCCCTTCGCCAGCGAAGAAATCAAAGAGGTCATGGACCTCTGTCTTTCCTGTAAAGGCTGTGCTTCTGAGTGCCCTTCTAATGTCAACGTAGCACTCCTCAAAACGGAGTTTCAATATCAATATCACAAAAAGCATGGAGTGCCTTTCCGCACCCGTGCTATTGCCAATATCAGTCGACTCAATCGCCTTGCGATGATCTGGCCGGGGCTTTCCAACTTCATGCTCAAGCGAGTACCCCTACTCAAGAAGATGATGGGGGTTGCTCCCGAACGTAGCCTCCCTTTGCTGCATAAGCAAAGTCTAAAAAGCTGGTATCGCAAAAACCGATCACGCCTTGAAAAAGGTACGAAAGGCAAAGTGTATTTCTTCGCTGATGAGTTTACCAACTTCAACGATGTGAACATTGGTATCAAAGCGATGCTTTTGCTTAATCGTCTAGGCTATGCCGTCGAAATTCCTAAACACGTAGAGAGTGGGCGCGCTTATCTCTCCAAAGGCCTGCTGGATGAGGCGAAGAAGCTGGCGCTGCAAAACTTTCAATTATTGAAAGGACTAGTTCGCGAAGAGACTCCTATCCTCGGGATAGAGCCCTCGGGAATTTTATCCTTTAGAGATGAATATCCTCGCTTAGTAGATGAGCAAGATCGAGAAGCGGCCAAGGCTTTGGGCCAAAACGCGATGATGGTGGAGGAGTTCCTGATGCGAGAAGTCGAGGCCGGACGTATTGATGCGAGTGCATTTACGGAAGCGCCTGCGGAAGTGAAGCTACATGGGCATTGTATCGTTCAGCGAAGAGCTGCTCTCCCTTCCGACCCACTATCAAGTCTCTGTAATGCCTTCTGGTTGTTGCGGTATGGCGGGTTCATTTGGGTATGAAAAAGAACACTACCCACTCTCCATGCAGATCGGAGAATTGGTAGTGTTTCCTGAGGTGAGGGCCGCTTCACAGAGCACAATTATTGCGGCACCTGGCACTAGTTGTCGC